>JAJCYX010000437.1 GCA_029262715.1 Chloroflexota bacterium | reverse complement strand
CCTGGCACCGGCTTCTCGATATCGAGAAGCCGGTGCCAGGGGACGATGAGGTTCTTATCCGCGTTCGAGCGGCTTCCATAAATTCGCTCGACTGGCATTTCATGACCGGGTTGCCCTACGTCATGCGTCCGATGAGCGGTTTTCGAAAGCCCAGGGCCAAGATCCGGGGAGCGGACGTTGCTGGTGAGGTCGATTCCGTTGGGGAGGACGTGACTCGATTCAAGCCCGGTGACGAGGTGTATGGCGAAGGTAAAGGCACGTTTGCCGAGTTCACGATAGCCTCGGAGAGCGCTCTGAACCTGAAACCGGCAACGATGACATTCGAGCAGGCTGCGGCGATGCCGATTGCCGGTGTCACGGCACTGCAGGGCATTCGCGACGAAGGCCAGGTACAAGCTGGTCAGAACGTGCTCATCAATGGCGCTTCAGGAGGACTCGGAACGTTTGCTGTGCAGATTGCGAAGGCGCTAGGAACTGAAGTGACCGCCGTATGCCGCGCAGATAAGGTCGAGATGGTGCGCTCGATTGGCGCTGACCATGTAATCGACTACACAAAAGAGGATTTCACCAGGACTGAACAGCGTTATGACGTCATTTTCGATGGAGTAGCGAATCGTTCTCTCCGAGATTGCCGCCGGGCGCTGACACCGAACGGAATTCTGGTGCTCTCGGGCGGGACAGGGAGCAGGCTGTTCGGTCCACTGGGCTTGATACTCAGGGCGATGCTGCTGAAATCGTTCGTAAGCCAGTCATTTCAGCAGTTTGTTGGGAAGGTGACTCCAGAGCGTCTTTCTGATCTGGAGAAGTTGGTTGAAGAGGGCAAGATCAGGCCTGTGATTGATAAGACCTACTCTCTAAGTGAAACGGTTGAGGGCATGCGTCGAATCGAAGACCGAACCGTGCAAGGGAAGGTCGTGATCACCGTTTGATTGGGAGCTACCCAACGCCGATAAGATCGTCGGGCAGGCTTTCTGGCCGTGCGCAGGTTGAAGTCAGGTCTATTCTGCGACCTGCGTCTGAGCTAGTGCCGAACGCTTCCATGATTTCAAGAACATGAGATGCCAGTTCGCCGCTTGCCCGGTGCGGACGGCCAGCCGCAATCCCCGTCGCCATGTCTGCAACGCCAAGGCCACGAAAATTCTCATGGAAGCGTCGGGTCACCGGGACATCCTCCCATTCACCTATCGTGCTACGTAGCAGGCGCACTGGGCCGCCGAAGGTGTTCGGGTCTGGCATAGAAATCGTTCCTTCAGAGCCGTAGATCTCGAGACGAGGTAGTTCGGCACCCCACACATCGAAGCTGGTCATGACCGTGGCAACCGCCCCGTTTGCGAACGAGACTGAGCCGGTGACGTGAGTCGGCACCTCAACATCGATCTTCGTGCCATTGAGCGGCTCGCTAGTGACGGTGCGTTTCGGGTAGGTGATGCGGGCGGTCCCGGACACCGATTCCGCCGGCCCGAGCAGGTTAACGAGCGCTGTCAGATAGTACGGCCCCATATCCAGCATCGGGCCGCCGCCAACCTTGTAGTAGAACGCCGGTGCAGGATGCCAGCGTTCATGGCCGGGTGTCGTGAAGAAGGCCGTTGCGCCTATCGGACTCCCGATCACTCCTGAGTCGATCAATTCTCGGCACGTCTGGATGCCTGCGCCAAGAAATGTGTCTGGCGCGCAACCGACTCGTACACCCGAGTCTTCTGCCACGGTCAGCAGTCGCACCGAATCACGGAACGCGATGCTAAGCGGCTTCTCGCCGTAGACATGCTTACCTGCCTCGATGCCCGCCTTCATGACCTCTAAGTGATATCCGGGCTGCGTCAGGTTGAGAACGATGTCGATCGACGGGTCAGCAAGAATCTGTTCTGTTGTCACGGCGTTGATCGACGGGTTGGACGCTGCAACTTCGGCAGACAGCTCCGGTTTCAGGTCTGCGCAGGCAACGACTTCGACTGCGCTGAAGGTCGGCAGGTTCTTGAAATAGATACCGCTGATGTTTCCACAGCCGATCACCCCGACTCTCAGCGGGTTCACTTCGCCGTCCATACCGATCCTTTTCTTACGAGCTCTCAGGCTTGAGGTTTATGAGATGCAGCTACCACTAACTACAGATCCGATCTTCAACTATGCGGCCATTTTCAAATCTAGTCATTGCGATACCGTCGGCCTGCCCGCCCACATTTTTTGCGCTCCACGTCCAGAAGACGGTTTCGCCGCTGTCGTGATTCGTATGTACGGTTGGTTCAAGCACGAACCCAGGTTTGTCGGCGTGAATCCGTTCGATTGCCGATCTGAGACCGTCTGCTCCGGGTTCGACGCCTTCTGACCATGGATTCGTCTGGCGAACGTCAGGCGCAAGAAGGGCATCGGCTGATTCTGGGTTCGCTCCGTTCCAGACGTCAGATACGTACTTCCTCACGCAAGCTGCTGCTACCTGTCTACATACGATAGCTGCCGCGTTCTGTTGGGCACGGCCGCTTAGGTTCCAGTTAGACCAGGGTTCATCCACGATCAGTCCGTTTTCAAATTGAAAGACGGCGAGTCCTGAGATTGTGATCTGCTCGCCAGTCGGCGGGTATGGAATCGGACCCCAGGATCCGCTATGAATTCCGCTGAGTGTCGAGTTGATTGCGACATACTCTCCTTCAGCGTGCATCGAATGTAATTCCCGCTTCACGTTAGAGAGCAATGTGCGCACGCCTGCGACCATCGCTTTGGCCCCTTCAGAGGTGTAAGTCGGTCCACCATTTTTGTCCCCGGATTCGAGTGAACTGTTCCCTACAATTTCATCTGCAACATCCAGGTTTCCCTCAT
>JAJCYX010000436.1 GCA_029262715.1 Chloroflexota bacterium | reverse complement strand
GCAACAATCGTGGCGACGGTTTTCCGCCGTCGTTGAATCCGTGCGATCCTGGGCATATTCATTCCGCTACTCCTACGCATGAGAATGCGTTATCGATGATTTTTGGCCCGCCCCGCAACGCGCCGATCGCCTCACCAAATGCGAAGCCCCGTCATCGTTGCGGTTAGGACCAACCCGATTAAGTACCGGGACCAACAGAATGTCGGTCGCGGTTCGTAGCAACTTCCGCTTAAATGCCCATTTTTCTGGATCAAAAAGAACGACGGTGCGTGGGCACAATTGCCCATCGCCATGATTAGTCCGGGTCTTCCGAGGCAGGAATTGCCTTACTGAGTGCAAACGCCGTGGCTTCGGCGCGGTTCCTAACACCGATCTTCGAGTACACATTTGCGATATGGCGCTGGACTGTCCGCTCGCTGAGCACAAGTTCAACTGCGATTTCTCGGTTACGTTTGCCGTCCGCTAATAGCATCAAGACTTGGTGTTCTCGGGATGTGAGCCCGGCCGGTAATCCGTTGCTCTCATTCCCAGTTGATTCGATCCGAGAATTGATTGAGCTGAGGCGATCGAGCAGAGGTGTCATACCGAGTGAATCCCCAAGTTCATGAGCGCGAGCGAGTAGGACCGACGCGTTCGGTACATTGCCCATCTCCAGCATCTTCTCACCCAGATCACATTTGAGATGTGCTAGCAGTGGTGAGAACTGCGCACTCTGGGCAACCTCGATGGCATTTCCATAGTGCGTTAGCGCGACCTCGTGGATACCAAGGAAATCCGCAAGCCGCCCAAGGATTTGTCCCTGGTGAATCCCGTCCGAATGATGCATCCAGTCAGGTGACTGCAGCAGAAATCTGTAAGAAGTGTCAGCCCGCTGGTGATCATTCATCCCCACAGCGACAAGTCCGCCAAGGCGTAACGCAGCCATTTGATGATGGTGGGCTAGTCGGGGCTTTCTCGATAAGAGGACCAGATCATTCGCGAGGCTTCCGGCAGCATCCAAAAAGCTGGAGTCTGTACTAATGCGGTCGTCCAGTAGCAACGATGTTGCAATCTGAACTCGAATTGCCAATGGTAGATCACTGCTCGAAACAACCGAATCACGAAGCTGATCGACTGTATAAGGGCGGCCGATATTGGCGCTTATGGTGTAAACCGCGGCATATGCCCATTCACTGGCCCCCGCCAGGCTGTGGTTCTTCTCGGCCAACTCCAGGGCCTCACTGAATGCGCCCTCCCGAACCAACATATTCGCAGTCATCCCCATCGCCTGCTGAAGACTGCTGGACTCTCCGAATTGCTGGGCTCTCTCCAGAAATGTGCGAGCTTCTGCAAGGGCCGTTTTGCTTGAAGCGACACTGAGCATGCTTACGAGGTAGAAACGGGCCCGGAGTTCAGTTCCAACATCTCTTGACCTGACAGCGTCTCTAACTACAGATCGCGCCAGTTGCTCGTCTTCAGGTCCAGCGCCGGAGTAAAACTTCACTGCCAACAGTGCCCTCCGCGCCTTGAGGACAAGATCGTTACTTCCTGCAGACTCACCGATGTTCAGTGCAGTAGTCGCGGCGGAGTTAGCTTCTGAAAGCTGGCCCTTTTCAATTGCCAGTGCGTGGGCGTACGTGACTTGCAGGTATCCAAATTCCAGCGAGCCAGACTTAACAAGGACAAGAATTTTCTCAATCATTCCGCAGATATCGGTGGCTTCCTCAACGCCCGTTGAGGCCGGCACCACGTCTGTAAGCACTGCCTTTAAGGCCAAGTCGACCCTATTCGCGGAAATGTAGTGGCTAACGACTTCGGACAGGAGCGATACTGCTTCGTGTTTCCGTGCTCTCGGTAGTGCCGCAGCCAGGGACTGTCCGAGGCCCAGTCTGGCCCTCCAGACCAATTCACCCGGAACGTGATCCAGCCGAAGGCTCAGAGCGTTTCGGAAGTGCTCTTCGGCTTCTCGAAAACTGAACACTCCAATGCACTGTTCACCGGCCAGAACCGAATACCTGGCGGCTTTTTCAGCACCAACCGTGGATGCCGACGTAACGAAAAAACGGGCAATCTCAGTTGCGTGATTCCGGGCCCCGTCGCCGTAAAACCGTTCCTTCGCAAGTCCGGCTCGAGCGTTGAATTGGATCAGTTCGCTGAGCGATAGCTCGTCGCTAAGTACCTCCCTGATCAATCCATGAGTGAACCGATAGTTACCAATCCGTGGGCCCTGCTCTATCAAACCAAGCGTCATCGCTTCGTCTATCAGTTCGTTGGGGTTCTTCTCTCGTCTGTCTATCCCTCCGGCCGAACTTTCTTTCTGCCACAGATACTCCAGATCACCCAGTTCGAAACTACGGCCAAAAACAGACGCCGCTGCTAGAATTTCGACGCACTCCTCGGAGCATCGCTCCAATCTTTTTGATGCCGCGTCGCGAACACCTTCGGGAAGCTGGTGTTCGAGCTCCCCGCTGAAACGGTTGTGAGACTCAGGTGTGCCGTTCTCAAGAGACCAGATGATTTCTTTGGCAAACAGAGGATTGCCTTCTGACCGTTCATACACAAGCTCTTTCTGCTGCCTCGTCAATCTAGACGCGACAGAATGTTCCGTCAGTTCATGCGTCTCCATCGGAGACAACGGGCCGAGACGGAATCGAGTGAAATTCGGACGCGAGATCAATCGCCCGAGCAGTTTCCTTAGTGGCGATCGTCTCGAGACCATCAGAGCGTCATAGGTGAAAACAATCAGGAGTTTCGCATTCTTATTGGAACTCGCAAGGTATTCCAATAGGTCAATCGTGGAGGCATCGGCCAGATGGAGGTCATCCAGCAATATGGCCGCTCCGGATGCTGCGGAGTCTATGAAGTGATTCTGGACGCCTTCGAACAGCTCAAACTGTCCGATGCCGAGAGAGGTGTATCCCTCGACAGATGATGAGTCTGTTCCACGGTATCTCGAATCCTGAACATCAGCAAGGATCTGATCAATGCGTTCCTTTTGTAGTTGATCCGAGTTTGAAGAACTCTCTCTCAGATCGGTCAGCACCTGGATCCACGGCAGCAGTGGAGGCGAGCCAAGCCGATCCTGAGCGTCACCTCTCCAAACCTGGAAACCCATTCTCAGGCAACTCGAGCCAACCTCGTCAAGGAGCCGCGTCTTTCCGAGACCGGACTCCCCGGAGATGGCAATCACCGGGATTCCGTTTATCGCTTCTCCGTTCATGTGATCCATCACAGTGCCGAGCTCAGTCTGCCGACCAACAAAGCCCGTTTGCGATGGGTTTAACGTTGAATCTGCCGCCTGGTCTCGAGACCTGACCAGGAATAACCCACCGGACCGCCCCCTGGTGGACACTATGTTCAGACCCTGATCGCGGAGTTCTGAAACATCACGCTCAATCGTGCTGACTGACACGCCAAGCGATTCCGCTAGTTGTGCCGTCGATATTGGATCTGCAGAATGTTCCAATGTTCGACGCAACTGGATGTGTCGCAATCGGCTACCGGGATTGGATGGTGTTTTTAAATCCCTCATGAATGAGGGATATTACCTGAAATTTCGTCACCGAGATCGGGAACACCATGATCGAGAACTGGCGCTGGCGGGACTCGGACCGGCAGACAAGTGTTCACCCGCGAGTTCGACTCTCGCTGATCGCCACCTAGATATCTGCTTGCTGCCACAAATACGGCTATACGGAACAGTCGATCGTTTTTCCATAGCGCTCGCTGGATCAACATGCTGTTGGCATGCTGCAACGCTTGAGGCTACCCGCTCAATGAGCGTCGGACCCACCCGCTGCTGAACTAAGTGCTGCGGTCAATCCTCCGCTTAGTCATTTGGGTACGTAGTTGCTCCGTCTCGAACTGATCGATCTCTGTGCCGTTCTCGGATAGGATCACGCCGTATTTGGCTTGCGCAGCTCCGACCGAAACTCTGTCATCGATGACATCGTCAAGGACTGCAGCGGGATCACGTTTCAGGGGATCGCCCCATCCACCACCGCCCGCCATCTCATGGCGGATAACTTCGCCGGATCCGATGTGGCTCTGGGCCAGCGTTGGTAGCAACTTCTCATTTGGACCGGGGTTCAAGATGTTCAAAGAAGGTGAACCGCTTTCTCCTCCCTGCAGGCCGTAGGGTGGAAACTTCCGCTTGTCTGACCTCAGTTGAAGCGTTCCCGGCTCGCCAAGATTTGTCACTTGTTTTGCGTAGGATTGCGCCCCACGGAATTGCCCTGGCCCCCCAGAATCCGTGATGAACCCACATTCGTCGACAACTACGGGATTCTCCACCTCAAGTATCTCCACAGGTGTGTTCGCCATATTTGATGCGGGATGAGAAACGCCCTCGGCACCGTCACCAAATGGCCCGCCGCCTCGCGCTCCGGCGAAGAAATCGACCATTGCGAACAGGGTGCCGTCAGACCGTGACCCGCCGATGCTGATCAAAGAGTTTCCCCCTTCGCCATCGGCAGGTACGCGGTCAGGAACGGCCTGAGCTAGGGCACCCAGCACGGCGTCCATCACTCGAAATCCTGTGATGCCTCTAGCTGCCACTGGAGCCGGATGGACAGGATCAACCACACTTGCCGAAGGAACGGTGATATGAATTGGGCGGTGGTATCCGGCCGCATTTGGAATGTCTGGATCCATGATGAGTCTGATAGCGCCATATATGGCCGCCCGCGTGAACGGCAGCGGTGAATTTATGCCAGCTGGAACCTGTGGGGACGAGCCGTCGAGATCGACGAAGATCTCGTCGCCCCGTATCTCAAGGCTCACAGCGATCCTCACCGGACCCTGCTTAATATTGTCGGCGTCGATGAAATCTTCGAACTCGAATTTGCCGTCCGGCAGGGCCTGGATTTCCTGTCTGGCTCGCCGCTCGCTGTACTCAAGCAGAGCGTCAAAATAGCGGTTTAGTTCCTGCGTTCCATACTTGTCGACCAGATCCAGGAGCGCTCGTTGACCAATTTCACACGCAGCGAGCTGGGACCGCATGTCGCCCCTCACCTGAACAGGCAGTCTCACATTAGTTTCGATGATGTCGAAAACAGCCTCGACGGGTTCGCCTGCATTGAACAGCTTTGAAGTGGGAATCCTCAGGCCTTCCTGGTAAATCTCCACAGACTCCGTGGAGTTGCTGCCTGGGACCAAGCCTCCAATGTCTGTCTGGTGAGCGACCGCTCCAACGAATCCCAACAATTCTTCGTCAGCGAATACCGGCTTGATGATGTAAACGTCCGGAAGGTG
>JAJCYX010000435.1 GCA_029262715.1 Chloroflexota bacterium | reverse complement strand
TTTGCCATTGCCGATTCGGATGAATCATGGCGAGTCCAGGCGTGTATTTCACCAGTGTGGGACACCGCTCTCACCGTCAACGCTCTGCTCGACTCCGGGGTATCCCCCGATGACCCTGCCATCATATGTGCGACCGACTGGCTACTTACCAAACAAATCCACGAACCCGGCGACTGGCAGGTAAAACTGCCTTCGGTTGAACCGGGAGGTTGGGCGTTTGAGTTTGACAACAACGCCTACCCGGACACGGACGACGCGGCTGCGGTATTGCTTGCGGTCGGACGTGGGACAGCGTCCGACGAAGAGCGAAAAACACGAGGCGTGGCTGCCGGACTTCGGTGGCTCACAGCGATGCAGAGCAACAATGGTGGATGGGGATCGTTCGACAGAAACAACACCAGCCGTATAACAACAAAGTTGCCTTTTTTCGACTTCGGGGAGGTTATCGACCCTCCGAGCGTTGATGTAACCGGACACATACTTGAGGCGTTGGCTGAGCTAGAGTGGCCGGAAGACTCCCCAGAAGTTCGGCGAGCGTTGGACTACATCTGGAATGAGCAGGAAGATGATGGAGCGTGGTTCGGTAGGTGGGGGGTGAATTACATCTACGGGACAGGCGCGGTTTTACCGGGACTAGAAGCTATCGGCTTTGATATGTCCGACCGACGTATTCAAATGGCAGCGGATTGGGTAGAATCCCGCCAGAATCTAGACGGCGGCTGGGGGGAGTCGTGCGCTTCGTACGCAGATCCAAGCCTGAGGGGTAGGGGCGAAAGCACCGCTTCGCAGACTGGATGGGCACTACTTTCGCTTATTGCCGCAGGCAGAGTTGCAAACGAAGCTGCCAAGTTGGGCGTAAGTTATCTTTTAAGCACGCAGAGAGTTGATGGTGCTTGGGACGAGCCGCAGTATACTGCTACAGGATTTCCGGGATACGGGATTGGAGACAGGCTGTTTAAGAGCACGGAAACATCTGAAAAAGACCTTCTTCCGGTTGAACTGCCTGCTAGCTTCATGATCAAGTACCATATGTATCGCATTTACTGGCCGCTACTGGCCTTGGGCAGATACAGGACCAGAGTCGGTAACGGAGCGGACCGGAGAGGTCTCCGCACGTTGATTGCAGGGGGTAATTGAGTTTGCAGAGGGCTAAAGCGGCGTCAATGTCGGCTATCGAAGCCGGTCGAATTAGCGTACTCAATGGATCCACTCCTGGTGGTCTAACAACAGGCAACGAATGGAGAGTTTTCAGTAGGATCCTGTCCGTGGAGACAAAAGATGCTCCGGACTTCGTGGATATCACTGACACGGTGCGCCAACTTGTAACTGAATCCGGCGTCTCGAACGGTCAAGTGCTTGTCCACAGCACTCATACCACCTGTTCGATAATCATCAACGAAAACGAACCACTGCTCTTGACCGACATGGAACATTTCCTCGATCGGACCGCATCGAAGGACATGTACTACGGTCACAACGACTTTGCAATTCGCACCGTAAGCGTCAGACCCAACGAATGTCCCAACGGGCACTCTCACTGCCAGCACATGATCCTGGGAACGAACGAAACCGTTCCGGTAATTGACAACAAGCCACTGCTGGGCGAGTTCCAGCGGATATTCGTTGTCGAACTTGACGAGCCGAAGCCCAGGAACATTGCTGTACAGGTCTCCGGCCTGGCCTGAGCTTTCTGGCTTTTTGAGACCACCACAGGCGACTGGGGAACTGAACCGCTATGCAGACCTCAGCGGGCGACAACCCAACTCTCCCTGGTCCTAGCTTGAGTTCAGAACCGGGATCAACTGAACATGTTGCCGAGGCGTTCGAGCACTGTGAACGACTTGCAAAGACGCACTACGAGAACTTCTCCGTCGGCACGCGTCTCATTCCGGGTGAACTCCGTAAGCACTTCTACTCGCTCTATGCGTTTTGCAGAGGTGTAGACGACCTTGGCGATGAAGCCGAAGGTGATCGCATTGCCCTGCTCGATGAATGGGAAAAGCAACTCAAGCTCTGCTACAGCGGCTCGCCTACTCATCCGTTTTTCATCGCACTAAAAGAGACGATCGAACAGTTCGACATTCCTCTGGAGCCGTTCGAGCGACTGATAGAGGCGAACCGTCGTGATCAGATTGTGTTGAAGCATCCCGACTACGATGAGCTACTGGACTACTGTGACCACTCTGCAAATCCCGTCGGGCATCTTGTGCTGTACATCTTTGGTCACCGAGAACCAGAGCTTCATTCCCTCGCAAACAACACCTGCACTGCGTTGCAGCTTGCGAACTTCTGGCAGGACGTTGAACGCGACTACAAAATCGGCAGAATCTACCTGCCAGCTGAAGATATGGAGCGATTCGGAGTCACTGAACAGATGATCCAGAATCGAGAAGCTACGCCCGAGTTCCGGAGCCTGATGCGATTTCAGGTGGACCGGACGCGCGAGTTATTCATCAAAGGTTACGAGCTTGTTCACCGGGTAAAGGGCCAGGCAAAAATCGACCTTGCTCTGTTCACTGGTGGTGGGCTAACAGTCCTGCGAGAAATCGAAAAGCTGGACTATGATGTTCTGACGACTCGGCCGAAAGTCTCGAAGATCGCAAAGATACGGCTCCTGGTGTCGGCATACACACGGACGCGCCTCGGCTTCAAACCGCTATCTGCAAGGCTATTCAAACCAGCTAACAGGTGACTCGACCACATACCTGGCTATTTCGGACAGATCAATTGACCTCGACAGCAGAAGAAACTCGGGCGGAACAACCGGATTGGGATCTCGACGCGGCCTATGACGCGTGCGCCCAGATCACGCGTGACGCATCAACGAACTTCTACTACGCCTTCTTAACTCTGCCGGAAGACAAGCGCCGCGCGATCTATGCCACTTACGCCTTTTGCCGACTGTGCGACGACATAGTTGATGAGCCTGACCGTTCTGGTGATCCCGCCACAGAACTTGCTGAGGTACGAAAAAATCTGGGTGATGCGTATGGGGGCACCGAGTCCGGAGCAATATGGACAGCACTCGCAGATTCCCAGAAGCGTTTCGGAATTGGCGAGTCGCACTATGCAGCTGTGATCGAAGGGTGCCAGATGGACCTTACGAGGTCACGCTATGAAACCTTCGATGACCTTGCTGACTACTGCAAAAAGGTTGCCAGCGCCGTTGGGCTCGTCTGTATTGAGGTCTGTGGCTACGATGACCAAAACGCTGTTCAGCACGCTATTGATCTTGGTATTGCCATGCAGCTGACGAACGTAATTCGTGACGTTGCAGAAGACGCTGCGAACGGCCGAATCTACCTGCCGCTCGAAGAGATCAGGCATTACGGATACTCAGAACAGGAGCTGATTGCGGGAACCGTAAACGAGAGTTTCCGCGAGTTGATCAAGTTCCAGGTGGGCCGTGCGAGAGAGTATTTCGAGCGCGGTAACCGCTTGTTCCCACTCCTCGATCGCAGGTCACGAGCCTGCCCACAGGCAATGGCAGAGGTCTACATGAATATTCTCGACAAGGTTGAGGATGCAAATTTTGATGTGATCTCCAGCCGGGTGAGGCTTAGTAAGCGTACTAAGTTCACACTTGCTGCTCGGCTCTGGGTCAAAAGCCGCCTGAGTTTCCTACCGTTCTAGCTCGTTCAAGCTGATCGAACTCAGGTAGCATCCTGCACCGAATGACCTCACTTACCCATAAACGCGTTTTGATCGTCGGTGGTGGTCTCGCGGGCCTTGCAACAGGTGTTGAACTTTCCAAACGTGGAATCGGTGTCACGCTGCTCGAAAAGCGACCGTTCCTCGGTGGGCGAGCATTCTCATTCAACGATCCAGAAACCGGAGTCGAAGTAGACAACGGTCAGCACGTGTTCGTCGGTGCGTGCTCCAATTACATGGGGTTCCTGCGCGAAATTGGCGCCTGGCAGAATGTGAGAATGCCGAGCCGGCTGGCGACACGTGTGATTCGTAATGGCCGATCTTCCTGGCTACGGGCCTCTTCATGGATCCCTGGTTCAGCGGCAAATCTTCCTGCGCTACTCGGCTATGGCCACATCTCGATTTACGGCAGGCTCAGACTTCTCTACGGCATGATGCGAATCCGGTTCGCACGCCGAAGGCCTGGCGGCCCACTGGAAGAGGAAACGTTTGATAGCTGGCTGCGCAGAAACGGTCAGAACGACGAGACAATCTCGCGATTCTGGAATTTGATCGTTCTTCCTGCGCTCAATGACGACATCTCGGATGTGAGTGCTGATGCCGGCTTGATGCTATTCCAGACGGCGCTTCTGGGCGCTCCGACAAAAGCGGCTATCGGTTATCCGGTGGTCGGCCTGTCACGATTGGCGGGTGACGCCGCTGAACGCTTCATAGCAGACCGTGGAGGAGAGGTAAGGCGGTCAGCAGATGTCGCGCGGCTCGTCGTAGAAGACGATCGGCTGTGTGGAGTTGAGCTTGAGACCGGTGAGCGCATCGATGCAGACTCCGTAGTCATCGCGCTTCCAGGCGACGGCATGCTCGATCTGATCCCAGACGACCACCCCGAAGCGAGCTTCTTCTCTCCCGCCAAAAACATCGAGACCACTCCAATCGTCGGCGTGCACATCTGGTATGACACCGAAATCATCGACGACCTATTCGTTGCTGTGCTCGACAGCCCGCTGCAATGGGTTTTCAATGTGACCCGAATGCATGAGCAAGAAATCGAGGATTCAGCGGGAGGTCAGCACATCGCCATTTCGCTCAGCGGAGCGTGGCAGTGGAAGGACAAGACCAAGGCGGAGCTGCGTGAGATCTTTGTGTCCGAGATGGAACGCGTCTTTCCTACTGCCGCAAGTGCAAATGTGAGTCGGTTCATCACAGTGAAAATGCTGGATGCGACCTTCAGAGTGGTTCCCGGTGCCGAGAAGAGCCGTCTTCCACAGGAAACACCGGTCAAAGGACTATTTCTTGCGGGTGACTGGACGCAGACAGGCT
>JAJCYX010000434.1 GCA_029262715.1 Chloroflexota bacterium | reverse complement strand
TAGTTGTGAACTACTGCCTGAATCGCTTCTGTCGCCCCGTTGGCGACGAAAATTCAACCCGGATCCACGCCTACAGTTGAAGCCAACTTCTGTGCAATATCTCGATTTTGGGAGGGATACGCCTCGAACATCCGCGTGATGAACTGTGGATCATTCTGTGAGTCGGAATTGAAATGGGACCAAAAAAGTTCGGTAGCCAGCGGGTTCGAGAGGTAGCAACCGTCAATGTCAACGTTGATCTCCGGCAAGCTCTGCCGCATGGTGACGAGACTCGGCGAATGAGACCCAGAGCCTGAGCTCAAGGCTCCAAACCTGTCCATCAAGCGTTGTTCTGCGGATGAAATCTGCAGGAAATTCTGTTGTCGTAACAAGGCCGCTCCGAAATTTGACGTGAAAGAACATAGTCCGGCCAGGCAGTGGCATTCTGCTTACACGAGGGAATAGCAAAATACATCTGCCGTAAGGCACGTTTCAGCCGGTGTTGCTGAACTTGCCACGAACAGAGGGACTGGTGCCATGTGGCCAGTGATTTTGCACCGACCGAAACTGCTGAACTCGACCGCTGTATGATTGGGACCCTTACACCAATCACGGCGGATCTGCGCGCCAGTTATGCGCAGCGACCATCAGAACAATCCTACCCTCATCAGAGCGGTGAGGACCACATCGGGCATTCACCTTCTCAGACAAGGTCAGGAACCAATACAGAGTCATGAAATCAACAGTTTTCGGACCGATGGACATGACGGTGGCTGAGGCGCTTCTAAAGGAAGCGAAGCAGATACTGGATCAGCTTGGACTGGCCTTCTTCTTGCGACATGGTACATGTTTGGGCGCGGTAAGAGACGGGGCCTTCATCGAATGGGACGATGACCTCGATATCGGATCGGTGATTGGGCTACACGGTTTGACCGAGAAACGGGTCCATGAGGCTGCCGAGGTTTTCAAGAGATACGACTTCGACGCCGAGGTGATCGATAGCGAGCTTCACCTTAGCGTAGACCTCAAGAAATTCGGTACGCAGCTGGACTGGACTTGCTACCGAATCATCGACGACAGCATCTACCAGTGGCCTGTTATCAAGATACCTGCGAGCCTTCACGAAGACTTAAAGGAGATCGATTTTCTTGGCGAGAAGTTTCACGTACCCAACCCGCCCGAGGAGTATCTGAGACTCAAGTACGGTCCGGACTGGATGACGCCAAAGAAGGCTGGCGGGTTCGAACAGGAAGTTCTCGACCTGATGACCGATAGCTCCGGGGCGGACGGATCAAGCGGGACGATGAAGCTGTCGAACGTCTACGAGCCGGAGCAGCACTCCGGTAGCATTAAAGTCCTGGATCATGAAGGCCGTCCGGTCGAAGGAGCCGAGGTCACACTTGCCGCTACATCGGTCCTCACGGGACTCGAGAAAGCGACAACAAACGGTGACGGCTTAGTCCACTTCACCCTGCCCGAAGAGGCAGCCTATGTGGTGGCGGTTAGCTACAAGGATGACAGCGGCGGCCACACTGAAATCCTCTACCTGGAAGAGCTTGCTCCCGATGTTATCTACACATACCAGCGAGACCCCGAAAATCCATCAGGACGGGCCAACGCATTGCAGACCGTTCAAGACTAAATAGTTACACAGGCCCTGGCGGCCGGAAAACGGAGGTCTAGAAATCACACGCGTTTATGTTGATATGGTGGCCGATCTTTTCCACTACGGTCACGTGAATTTTTTGAGGCAGGCTCGGTCGCACGGCGATTTCCTGCTGGTTGGCGTCCACGCTGATGATGCAGCGGTCTACAAGCCGCGGCCGATCATGACGATGGAGGAGCGAGTGGCTTCAGTTGAAGGCTGCCGATATGTGGACGAAGTGGTGGCAAACGCTCCGCTTGAGATCGATCGCGAGTGGATTGAAAAGCACAACATCGACCTGGTTATGCACGGCGATGACTTTTCGAGTGAGCTCGAGGAGCTTTGTTACAAGGTACCGATCGAGATGGGCATCTACCGTACGATCGGCTACACGCCTGGTATTTCAACCACCGAGATCAAGGCGAGGATCAGAGCGGAAAAGACCGAGTAGGCTCACGGGCTTGCAAAGATCGGTCTGGAGCCGGCGATCGATGCGTGCGCGTTATTAACCGCAGCAGCGCGCCAGTAAGTTGCTACCTCAAAATGCTCCCATTGGCCGACTGCGGTCGTTAGCGCTATCCTCCACCACCAATGCATCACAAATCGGAGGAAGCGTCTTATGCCCGCGGTATCTCATCGACCCCTCGATCCTGAAAACCCGGACATCCTGTACGGCTCAACCAGTTCGTTGTGGGACGCCCGACACCCGATCGAGTGGGGGATCAAGCGGATCGCTGCTCTCGGCCTGCAAGGGATCGAGCCGTATGCGAAGCAGATCGAGAACCACCGCGCCAACCCGCTAGCACTCAAAGAGAAGTTCGACGAGTCGGGCGTGACGCTTATCGATGTTTCGAACGGTGCGAAGGGGCAATCGACAAACTTCATCGACCCTGAAGAAACGCCGAAGACTATTGCCGACCACGTCGCGTTCGCCCGTGACTTCCTTCAACCGTCCGGCTGCGATCTCTGGAAGTGCAACATGGGGGCTCGCCCAGACGGTGGCACAACGGATGACCAGTTGAAGAGGGTTGCTGACACGCTGAACGAGATCGGTCGCCAGACGATCGAAATGGGGATCCGCCTAGCACCACACCCGCACATCTGGGGACCCGTAGAGCGTGAGCACGAGGTCCGCGGCATGCTTGATATGACCGACCCAAACTATGTCTGGCTCACACCTGATACCGGGCACCTGACACTAGGCGGCATGGACGCGGTCCAGATCATGACAGATTACCTGCCTCGCATCGCCGAAGTGCACCTGAAGGACACATATGCAAAGTACCGTGGGATCAAAGAGACCCCGACGCGGGAGCAGCACAACGGCGCCAGCGTTTATCACAACATGGGTGGCGGGGGCGTGGACTTCCCGGCCGTAATGAAGCTGCTGCGAGACCAGCACTACAAAGGCTGGGTGGTGTTCGATATGGACGGCCCACGGGAGGGCGACGATGGCTTCGATGCGATCGGCGGAAACCTCGACCTCGCCGTCGACGACTATCTCGCCCACAACGTCAACTATCTACGGGTGATCCTCGGCGTAAATCTGCCGCCTCTTGACTGAGGCTCTCTCCGTGGTTCGTAGGTCGGTCGTATTCTGTGTATATTCGCTACTGATCTTCAGTTCGGAGCACACCGCGGCTCAGTAGAGACTCAAGTTGCAGCACTACAAATTCCTTGTCATCGGTCGGGGTATCATGGGCAGCGCAGCCGCAATGCACCTTGCCGAAGCCACCGGCGGCGTGGCGATGCTCGGCCCGACCGAAGCGATGGCCGAGGATTCGGTGTCTGTGCCGAAGGCCAGTCACTACGATGTAGGCCGGGTGACGCGGATCGCCGATCCAGATCCGTTCTGGAGCGGTGTGGCAAAACGGTCTATAGCGCGTTATCGAATGCTTGAAGAGGCCACGGGCCAGAAAATCTTCAACGAGACCGGCTTCATGTGGGCGGACCGTGATGAGTCGCGTGTCACCGAGACCCTTGAAACGACCCGCAACGCCGGTGGGAAGATGTCGAGGCTGCCTCACTCTGAGGTGGTACGTCGGTTCCCTTACTTCAATATCGAGCGCAACGTCTCCATCCTGTACCAGGACGGCGATGGAGGCACCATAAATCCTCGGGCATATGTTGCGGCTATGACTGACCGAGCTATCCAACTTGGAGCCGATCTCATCGATGGCTATGCGAGGAACATTGAGACCACCTCGGACGGCGTACAGGTCAAGATGTCGAACGGCGAGAAGGTGACAGCGGGACGCGCGATGATCGCAACCGGAGCTTATGCAGCATTCGACGGTCTCTCATCCGTAAGTGTGCCGCTCAAGACGAACAAGCACACGCTGGTTCTAGTTGAGGTTTCTGAAGCTACGGCGAAAGGCGAATTTGCCGAGATGCCCAGCTTGATGAGCCAGCCGCACGAGGACCGAATCGGCACGTTCACGTTGCCTCCGTTGCAGTACCCGGACGGTAAGTTCTATATGAAGATCGGCATCGAGGACTCTCGACCACCTGTCGGAAACATGGATGAGCTCAATGCGTGGTTCCGTTCCGGAGATGACCCGGAACTGAACTCTCAGCTGGTTCAAGAACTGACGACGCTCATGCCATCGCTGGATACGAGCAAATGGGACTGGCTGGCGTGTGTCACGACCGATACGCCAGACCGAAGGCCAGTGATCGGTCTGATTGAGGACGGCAAGATCTGCCTGCAGGTCGGAGGAAACGGCTACTCGGCAAAGTCCGGGGATGCGCTCGGCGAGTTAGGCGCGTCGTTGCTACTCGAACAGAAGTGGCCGGGGCCAGTCCCTGCGATTGAGCTTGCCCCAGATCGATTCGGAAACGGCTAGCTCTTGCTTGTCAGCTCTTTGATCAGTTCAACGCCACGCTGCGGGTCGATGTGGAAGTCGCTGAAGCGCACCATTCCACTTCCGTCGATCACGAGAATCCACGGCGTCCCGCGTGTTCGATAGTTGTACATGATGTCAGGGTAACTATTCGTCGCCTCACTTCCGACGTCGTGCCCAAACGGGATATTCAGTGCGTACTTGCGCTGATTCTCAAGAAGCTTGTCCAGCGTATTTGTGCTGTGACCCTCAAAGACGGTCTGGACCGCGACGAACCGCACATCAGGGCTGTTATCGAACTCACGCTTCAGGAACTGGATGGTCGGAAAGCCTGACGAGTGACACCCCGGGCACCAGCTCTGGAAGGCCAGCATCACCACGACTTTGCCAGCGTAATCTGCCAGCTTCAGCGGCTCCTTAAGAGGTGCGCCATCTGCGCCAATCCATGCGGGAATGTTCCACTCCGGAGCTGGAAACGCATCCGTACTAACCGTCTGCTCAACCATTTATTAGTTGCCTTTCATCTGTCGTTGCTGCGGCGGCGGGCTAAACACCGTCATCAAGTCGAATCTATATCTTTTAGATGCCAAACTAGGGATACGGGTCACACACTGCCCAGACCAATCAGCCATCTGTGGCCCAGCCAGTCATCCCGTTGGGTCATCCCCTGGACAGTCATTGACTCCCAATGCCGCAACTCGTGCTACAAATGCTGAACCAGAGTGGGTCATAGCCACAAGCGCACAAAGTAACATCGCTGCGCACTAAGACCCAGACGCTAGTGGAGGTGACCGATGGCCGATGACACTGCCTTACGTTTCGTTCAGCTTGCAGACCCGCAGTTCGGCCAGTTCGCACGCTTCAGCGGTATCTCTGACACCGAGATCGAGCAATTCCAACAGCACAAACTGAATGTAAAAAAAGCGCCGAGCATCGCTCACTTCGAGAACGAGACCAAGCGCTTCACCAGCGCCATCGAACATGCCATCGAGATCAACCCGGCATTCGTGATCGTCTGTGGCGACATGATCAACACACCGGGAGCCGCAGATGAGGTCGCTGAGGTAAAACGTATCGCCTCAGGACTGCCCGCTTCGATACCGATCTTCTGGACTCCCGGCAACCACGATGTGTGCAGCGATACGGTGCGGCCGACGGATGAGAGTATCGCCACGTACCGTGCCGATTTCGGTGACGATTTCCACTCCTTTCACCACGGCGACAGTTCGTTCATAGTGCTCAATTCATGCGTGCTGCAAAGGCCGGAGAACGTACGGGAAGAGTTTGACCGGCAGATGACATTCGTTGAATCGACACTGCGTTCCGCTCGAAGCCGAGGCTCGAAGCACATCGTTGTGTTCACTCACCACCCGCTATTCCTCGACCACGCTGAGGAGCCGGACGACGATCTACCGTTTGCGCCAAGCCCGCCAAACCAGGAACCGGGCTACTGGACCATCCCGCTAGAGCGGAGGATGCCGCTGATCGAGCTGTTCCGGCAGTACGCAGTTGAGGCGATTTTCTCAGGCCACTGGCATCGAAACAACTACACCCGTGACGGCGAGATGCTTATGATCTCAACAGGTGCTGTCGGCTATCCGCTTGGCGACGATCCGTCAGGCTACCGCGTGGTCGAGCTCTCAGACGGCGGTGTTCAGCACTCGTATCACCCGCTGAATGTGTAACCAGCCCGGATGCCGAACCCGTCGCAACCCAACTTCAGGCCAGTAAAGCAGCGTCATCTCGCAGATGCTTTTCGCCGCGCTCTACTGCCAGCGTAATCTGATGCTGCCGTTCACGAAATCGCTCGCGGTCTTCTTCTGAAAGCGACTCGTGACACTGAGGGCAACTCACTCCGTCCTCAAACAGCGGAGATTCGCTATCAGACGGTGAGATCGGGTTCTGACATCCGTAGCACAGCGCGTGCTCACCTCTCGCCAGTCCGTGCTTGAGCGCGACCCTGTCATCGAATACAAAGCACTCACCCTGCCACAGGCTCTGCTCTTCGGGCACCTCTTCCAGGTACTTGAGGATGCCGCCTTTGAGATGGTAA
>JAJCYX010000433.1 GCA_029262715.1 Chloroflexota bacterium | reverse complement strand
TGGTGTGGATATGGTTACGCGCTAGATATTTGGCTAGCGCGAAAACATCCCGCTCGGTGGGCGAGGGCTAGAAATTACAGGGGAATTGTGTTGAGTGGAGCGGCCGACTAGACGGCGAACTCAAACAGCCGCTCGTACTGCTTTGGTAGCGCAGTGCGGAGCTCGGTGAACTCTTCGAGGGAGAGCTGCTGTTCGACTACAGATAGAACTGCCCAGGCTCGCTGGGTCGCAACCGGCTTCTCCACGCTGGATCGCTGGCTGACGCGCTCGAAGAACTCGTGTACTGAGAACTCTTCCTGCTTTGACACCAGATTCAGGTACATCGCAGCTTCATGCGGCAGCTTTTCCGCAAGCCGCTTTACCTGGGGCCCGGGAAGACATTCGGCGAGCGTCTCGAGGGTCGATTGGACCGCCCGATGCACGTCTTCCTGTTTCTCCATTCGGCCTCGGCGGCCGATAAGTTCGATGAATTCAAGGTAGTTCATACTGTCTAGCGTAACTCGCGTTGCTCAGTTTGGGCAGAGAAGCGGTGCGCATTCTGCAACTGGATCAGTTCAGAATCAACTCCGCACAGTTGATCAGTGTAGGCTTTTTCACCCAAAAAGCATCACGCTGTGGCTCAAATCTGCTGTCGAAGCGTCTCACACACGCCGCATTTAGTTCGATCTTGAGTTTGATGCGGCTTATTTTGACCAGATATTCCGGTGAAAACCCAGCGCGCTGTACGTTGTACACCACTTTTATATGAAGGGAAACAGATGATTCGCCATTTCACGTCGACAGGCATCGTCGCCGCCAACGGGGCAACTCTTGTCCATTGGCATCAGAAGGTGCAGGCGTGGCTGGCTCCGGGAGGGCATGTCGAGCCGAACGAGGACCCGGTTCAAGCGTTATTTCGAGAGGTGAAAGAGGAGACTGGGCTGGATGTTCGAATTCTTCCCACATACGTCCTGCCTGAGCTTTCGGAGCTGGAGCAGGTTGCGCCCCCTTACACCGTGATGATCGAGGACGTGTTCGATACCAAAGTCGGCAAGCACCAGCACATCGACTTCACCTATCTCACCACACCGGTAGCATCAGCGGACAACTCGCTGCCTGAAGTTCCTGAAGGTTGGTACTGGATCGATAGACAGGCGCTGGTCGAATCCCGACCGCTGGAAGCACCTACTGGTGAGATGGTCGCACCGCCGGAAGACGTGTTGAAGCTGGGGATTGCGGCGTTGGACCTGCTTGAAAACGGCCAAATCGGCAGTGGGCTCAGTCGCGCTTGAACACAGCCAAAATAGCTTTGAAAAAGCCGTAAACTGCGCCGATAGCCGCCCCTACAACGGCTCCGGCTATCATCACGATCCCGATGGCCAGCATCGCCCCCAGGCCAGCCAGGACAGCGCCGATCACGGCGCCGATGATGACCCACTTGCGGAACTCGCGAGCTGGCGTTCCAGGTGACCTTGATGCCTTTACTTCGAATTTCATATATCTGCTCCGGTCACTACCTGAACTTGCCCCGTCCCAGTATCGGCGCAACCGTCTCCAACTTCCCATCACGCACACAGAAGTAGTAGTCGTGCACATTGATCGTCGTGTCGCCGTGCATTGCCCTCAAGCTGACATTATCTCCAACACCCAGGTTCTTCGCGTCTCCAGAGAGGGAAATCTTCGTGTGCTCCTCGGAAGGCCCCCCGACCTCTACCCCATCTATGCCAACTGCGTATGGCCGACCGCGGTCGATGCTTACTGACTTTAGTCCGCAGTCAAGCACGGCGCGGTCACCGGTGCGTGAGATAACCGTAGTCAACAGCGTCATCGCAGGCTGAAAATCGTTGAACACCTCAAGGTAGTCTCCATCCATGAAGATGTAGCTTCCTGGCTGAATCTCAGTAATGCCTTCGAGCGCTCCGGTGATGTTGTACGTACCCGTGCCTGCCGCAGAGACGATATTGACCGGGATGCCGGATTTACGTATTTCGGCTGCTGCGCTCAACAGCTTGTCCATCGCCCGCAGCGCCTCGGTCTTACGTTCTTCGAAGTCTCTGGCTGCGACTGTGTGGCCCTCGTATCCCATGATGCCGTCAAATCGTAGCCCCGGAGCCTTCGCGATCGCAGCAGCAAGCTCGGCTGCCGCTCCGGATTCAACTCCGCACCTGTCCATGCCCACATTGATCTCGATCAGAACACCCAGCTCAACGCCATATGAAGTGGCAGCAGATGACAGGTCAGACACGTTGGCTTCGCTGTCGACTGCGACGATTGTCTTCGTAGTGGCAGCAACCGACATGAGCCGATTTATTTTCCGCGGCGTCACTATCTGGTTTGGGATGAGGATCTCCGGGATCCCGGCCAGCGCCATCTGCTCTGCTTCGCCAACCTTCGCGCAGCATATGCCGATAGCCCCGGCATTCAGTTGCTTCCATGCCCAGAACGGGCTCTTGTTCGTCTTGGTGTGGGGCCGGACGCTGATACCTGCGCCATTCGCGAACTCCTGCATTCGGGCGATGTTCGCCTCGGCAGCATCGAGGTCAATTACGATTGCCGGCGTGTCCAGCTCTTCAACCGGTGTTCCGGGTAGCG
>JAJCYX010000432.1 GCA_029262715.1 Chloroflexota bacterium | reverse complement strand
CGTCTTCGGTTTCTAAATCATCGTGCAGATGGCAGGTCGATGGCGAAACCGTGATCGGTCTCCGACACTATATTGGGTTTCAGCCACGGGTGAGTTCTACGTTGCTGAAAGTTACGCGGCTATTACGCGGTGGTCGCAGCGGGCTGTGGAGGTACTCGACCTGCCAGACCCTGGCCACTGCGTCTCCGGGCCACTCCGAGCCTGACTCGTGCCCGTCTCAGTGAAGCGAGCGCACGCTCAACGTCAATGTCTTCGGTGCGCTCTGCCAGTCTGCGCTGTGCACGTTGAACAGCTTCCTCTGCTCGTGCGGAGTCGATTTCGCCTTCGGATTCTGCAGCGTTCGCGAGTATCGTTACACGGTTGGAGTTGACCTCCATGAAACCGCCAAGGCATGCGATGTGAGATTCCTGGCCGTTGTCGAGGAACTTGAGGTCGCCCTCAGCAAGGCTTGTGATCAGCGGCGCGTGTGAAGGGAGGATGGTCAATTGACCATCGGAACCGGGCGCGGTGACGGTATCGGTCTCGCCGTTGAATATCCGGCCTTCGGCCGTGACTATGTCTACCTGGAGTCGCGCCATAATTCGCGAATTTCCCTCGTTGTGCTATTTGTTGCCGGTTTCCCGGCAGAACTTTCTGTTACGCAGACTCCTGCATCGTACGGCCCTTTTCGACCGCTTCGTCGATAGTGCCGACCATGTAGAAGGCCTGTTCCGGCAGGTCGTCATGCTTACCGTCAAGAATCTCAAGGAAGCCCTGTACCGTCTGCTCTCGTGAAACGTACTTGCCAGGAATACCGGTAAATACTTCGCCAACGAAGAACGGCTGCGTGAGGAAGCGCTGAACCTTGCGAGCCCGAGAAACGGTGAGCTGGTCTTCGTCCGAAAGCTCTTCGATACCCAGAATTGCGATGACGTCCTGCAGGTCCTTGTAGCGCTGCAGAACCTGCTGCACGCCCTGGGTTGCCTTGTAGTGGTCTTCTCCCACAATTCCCGGCTCCATGATCCTGGAGTTCGAGGCAAGCGGGTCTACAGCGGGGAACAGCGCCTGTGCAGCAAGTGCACGGTCGAGTGAAACGTTAGCGTCAAGGTGACCGAACGTCGTGACAATTCCCGGGTCTGTGTAGTCGTCAGCCGGAACGTACACAGCCTGGAACGATGTGATCGAGCCGTCCTGTGTTGATGTGATGCGTTCCATCAGGTCACCGACCTCGGTGGCCAGTGTCGGCTGGTAGCCCACAGCTGAAGGCATACGACCCAGCAGTGCTGAGACTTCCATACCTGCAAGGATGTATCGATAGATGTTGTCCACGAACAGCAGCACGTCCTGCTTCTGGACATCCCGGAAGTACTCGGCCATCGTCAGGCCCGAAAGTGCGATTCGGGCACGAGTTCCCGGTGGCTCGTTCATCTGGCCGAAAACCATGGCGGTCGAGTCGATAACGCCGTAGTCCTGCATCTCATGCCAGAGGTCATTACCTTCACGTGACCGCTCACCAACACCGGCGAACACAGACACGCCAGAGTGCTCCTGTGCGATGTTCCTGATGAGCTCGGTGATGATGACCGTCTTGCCAACACCAGCACCGCCGTACAGACCGCCCTTACCACCACGAGCGAACGGCGTGATGAGGTCGATGACCTTGATGCCGGTCTCGAGAATATCTGTGGTTGCGGTCTGGTTAGCGAAGGGCGGGGCAGGGCGGTGGATCGGCCAGCGTTCGGCGTCTGCGGGAATAGGTTCCCCGTCGTCGATAGGCTCGCCGATCACGTTAAAGATGCGTCCGAGTGATGGAGCACCAACTGGTACAGCCACCGAGTCGCCGGTGTCAGTAACCTCAGCACCTCGGGCAAGACCATCGGTAGTACCGAGTGCCAGACAGCGAGCCCAGTTGTTGCCGACATGCTGCTCAACTTCCAGGACGAGTCGCTCACCATCGATTTCGGTCTCGACGGCGTTGAAGATGCCCGGCAGGTCGTTTGGTGGGAACTCCACGTCAACGACGGTACCGATGATCTGAACGACCTTACCCTTGCTGCCTTTAGCCATTTCCGGCTCTCCTAGTCTTTCGCGTCTTGCTTACGTGGCTGTCTAGCCTTCAACTGCTGCAACACCACCAACGATGTCCAGCAGCTCACCTGTTATCTGCTCCTGGCGCGCCTTATTCAGGTCAAGCGTCAGTCCATCAATAAGATCATTTGCATTGTCCGTGGCGTTACGCATTGCCACCATTCGGGCCGAGTGTTCACTGGCGATCGCTTCGAGGATCGAGTGATACACCTGCGTCTCAACATATCTCGGCACCAGCGTGTTCAGGACCATCGCAGGGTCTGGCTCGAAGATGTACTCGATGCCAGAGTCCGTTGCGCCAGGAGTGTCGTCTGCCTCAACAGGCTCGACTGGCAGGATCTGCCTGACAACTGGCTTCTGAACGGCCGTGTTTACGAACTGCGCATAGATCATCACCACTCGATCAACTTCACCGTCGATGAACTGATTCGCGATGAATCGGGAGATCGAAACGGTATCGTCCAGCCTTGGTCTGTCTGCGACCGAGAACGTGGCCTTCATATCATCAACGAGTCGTCCTGCAAATCGCTCGCCCTTCCGACCAACAGCAACCGCTGATACCGGAACCTCAGACTCACGAACGAACTGCGCCGCAACACGGTTCAGGTTGCTGACAAGTGCCCCTGCCAAACCGCGATCTGGCGTGACTATCAGCATCAACACCCGGTTTACCGGCCGCTGGATCAGGAGCGGAGTGATGCTTTCGTCATCATCGTCGATCTGGCCACCTACTGCAGAGAGGTCAGAGAGGACTTCGCGCATCTTGTCTGCATAGTCGCGCCCATCACGGACCATCTGCTGGGCGCGTTGCATCTTGGATGCCGCGATCAGTTGCATGGCATTAGTGACCTGCGCCGTGCTGCTGACGGAGCGAATCCGGGCTCGTATCTCTTTGGTGCTTGGCATGTTTATTACTGGCCGAGTGGCCGACTACCCCTGGACGGTCTCTGGGACATTCTCAGGGCGGGCGGACCGTTCTCGGTTTCGCCTATAGCGTCACCGTCTGCTTGAATCCCTTTACGGCGTCATCCAGCTTCGCCTTGTCATCGTCTTCCAACTTCCCTGACTCAGCGATCGACTTCAACACGTCCGGAATATTTGCTGAAACGTAGTCGTACCAGGCGCTTTCGAACGCCCTGACCTTCTCCACTTCAACGTCTTCGAGCGCATCCGCATTGGCGATGTAGAACATGGAGACCATGAGTTCAAACGAGACCGGAGCATTCTCATCTTGCTTCAGCAGCTCTCGGAAACGTTCACCCCTGGAAAGCTGTCGCTTAGTCACAGCGTCCAGGTCTTCAGCTCCGAACTGGGCGAATGTGGCAAGTGAATCGAACTGCGCCATCTCACCCTTGAGGCTTCCGGCAACGCTCTTCATAGCGGGGCGTTGCGCCGACGATCCGACACGTGTTACCGAGATGCCGGAGTTCACAGCGGGCCTGATGCCAGAGTTGAACAGGTCCGGCTCAAGGAACAGCTGGCCGTCGGTAATGGAAATAACGTTGGTCGGAATGTACGCAGAAACGTCACCGGCCTGCGTTTCGATGATGGGCAACGCTGTGATCGAGCCACCACCGTAGTTGGGGTCGAGACGAGCAGCCCGCTCAAGCAGGCGAGAGTGCAGGTAGAACACGTCACCCGGGTACGCTTCACGTCCAGGCGGTCGACGCAGTAGCAGCGACATCTGGCGGTATGCCCAGGCGTGTTTTGTCAGGTCGTCATAGACGATCAGAACATCTTTACCCTGCGCCATGAAGAACTCGGCCATTGCGCAACCGGCGTAGGGAGCGAGGAACTGCAATGCCGCTGACTCGGACGCGTTGGCTGTCACGATCACCGTGTTTTCCAGCGCCCCGTTGTCCTCAAGCCTCTTTGCGGTTGCGGCAACCTTTCCTGCCCGCTGCCCAATAGCAACGTAGACACCGATGATGTCGGAGTCTTTCTGGTTGATTAGAGCGTCAACACAGAGAGACGTTTTGCCCGTTGAGCGGTCGCCAATCACAAGCTCCCGCTGGCCTCGACCAACCGGGACCATTGCGTCGACAATCTTGATACCGAACTGCACCGGCTGGTCAACAGATTTCCGAGTTACAACACCCGGAGCGATCTTCTCTACAGGCAGCGTTTCAGTTGTAGAAATTGTGCCCTTGCCATCGAGCGGCCTACCCAGAGGGTCAACCACTCGGCCGAGCATCGCCTCACCAACAGGAACTTCGATGATGCGGCCTGTGCTGCGAACTTCGTCGCCTTCCTTAATGCCAAGGAAGTCACCAAGAACCACCGCACCAACCGAGTCCTCTTCAA
>JAJCYX010000431.1 GCA_029262715.1 Chloroflexota bacterium | reverse complement strand
AGGTCGTACTTCCTCGCATCCGTATGGTTGTAGAAATCCTCGACGCGAAACTCGACGGAAGTGTCACCTGCTAGCTGTTTCGCTCGGTCGATGGCAAGTGCTGAGAGGTCGGTTCCGGTCACCTTGAATCCGAGGCTTGCGAGGTGAACCGCGTCGCTGCCGTATCCGCAGCCGATCTCAAGGACCGACCCACCCGGCTTGCAGTGCGCCTTCACCAGCGACTCGAGAGGTGCCCACGGTGTCGGGTCATCCCATGGCGCGATGCCATCCGAGTACATCTGTTCCCAGTTGAGTGGGGGATGGTCAGGCATGCGGTGAACTCCGGTCTGTGGCGTTAATCAGCTAGACCTGTTGCTTTCCTGTTCCTCGATGCGAGTCAGGATGTTCCTCGCTACTGAAGCGATGTTGACCCTGCGGTTGCTGTGCGATTCTAACCGGTCTCAGAAAACAGGCCGGGCCAGGGCGATGAATCTGGCCTGCCATTCCTGCCGGAGCAGAACAGTGGTAAATTGCCCGCATAGCCGCCGCACTGAAATGGCACGCCACACCGGAGAATCAAGATGAAACTCGCGCAGGAACAGATCGACGCATACAACAAGGACGGCTACCTGGCCGTGAACGGCGTCTTCTCAGAATCTGAGCTAAACGACCTGAGACGAGTCACTGAGGAGTTTGTTGAGCAGTCCGGTGACCTCTCGGAGCACACGGAAGTGTTCGATCTCGATTTTGGTGCAGGTCATTCGAAGGAGACGCCGAAACTGCGTCGAATTAAGAGTCCGCATCAACAGCACGCGGTCTATGACGCTGCGATGCGCAAGACGGAACTGCTGGACATTATCGAGTCGCTGATCGGCTCGAACATCCGTCTGCACCACACGAAACTGAACATGAAGGCTCCAGGTGGCGGGCAGCAAGTTGAGTGGCACACGGACTGGGGCTTCTATCCGGCGACCAATGACGACATTCTGGAGATTGGTGTTGCGTTCGATGACATGGACATTGAGAACGGCTGCCTGTATGTGATTCCTGGCTCTCATAAAGGACCAGCGTACGATCATCACGAGGACGGCATGTTCGTTGGCGCTGTTCCTGAGAGCGATTTCAGTATGGAAGATGCGGTGCCGATCACGCTAAAGGCGGGTGGTGTTTCGATTCACCATGTACGTGAACTGCACGGCTCTGCGCCAAATGTTTCTGAGCGGCCACGGCGTCTCCTGCTGATGGGTTATGCCGCCGTGGATGCGTTCCCTCTGACCGGTTACGGCGATTGGGAGAAGTGGAATTCGGACATTCTGAGGGGTGAGCCGACGAACGCGCCTCGGTTGGAGCAGGTTCCGGTTCGGGTAGCTCAGCCAACTCCTGGCGGCGGCTCTATCTTCGAAATACAGGACACGATGAAGAAGTCCCACTATGCAGAGGCAAAGGGCGGCTAGGCAGCAAGCTGCTGGCGTGAAGCTTTCGTAGGCGACCGCCGCCGTATCTCCTTTTACACCGCCATTCTGCTGGCCGCCGTATTGATCCCTTCCGCTGTTTTCACTCTGGGTGGAGCGGCGCTGGTTTTCCTGGTGTTGGGAGCTGTGATCCTCCCACATCTGGTCTTCAATACGATAGAAGACAATCGCCGCTACCACCTATGGGTCGAAGAGCAATTGGCCGAGGTATGGCGGCTACGAGGTGAAGGGTTGCAGGGCCGAATGGAACTCCTGGACATGCTCGATCGTTCCGACGGAGAAGTCCTGGGAGGCGTCATCTTGGCATTGGGCGATGCGTTGGGCGATGAGGGAACTCTGTGGACACTGCGAGATTGGTGCCAGGTGGAGCCCAAGGCGGTCTCCATAGCTGTGGCAAAGATCGATGGCGCTGCTGCGGGGCAGGTGATTCGAGAGATGCTTGAACATATGGATCATAGGGTGCGGCGTGATGCGCTCTACGGTGCAGTGGAATTGCATCACTCTGAATTGGAGAACCTGATGTTCGGCGTCTTTAAGGAATTCATTCTTGACGAAGGATGGGAACTCGCCTTGTTGCCTCTACTGGGTCAATACGGGGGGCCGCGTGCGGCGCAGACGTTGGCCAGCTATTACAGAACGCATCACGGGGGTGCGAGGAGCCAGGTCATCCAGATCCAGACTTAAGGGTTACGTAGAGTCGGTGCGGACGAGGCTTCACGTCTCTCAACTCTTGCTCCACTAGCCGCCTCTTTGATTCACTAGACCGCACACTCGACCGGAGTTCTGCGTTCGTGGGCTCGATCAACCGGTCGAGATGAGGATCACGTTTAGGATCCGGAACAGTACTGCCTGTTCGATCTTCTCGCTCGGAACGGGACAAGCACTGGGGAATGTACATGTTTTGGATGTACCCACATTCGTGCGCACCGTAGTAACGGAGCGGCCGAAGTGGCGCCATGCAGTCTCGGCGGTTGCGGCAGTGGATCGCTTATTTGCAAGATGGCGTCGACTTGCTCGTATTCTCGTCGAGATGAGTTAGCTCACTACTATCCACAACCGGTGCAAATGACCTTCGACATTCATCAACTACATCGAAAAGGCCATGTAGTGTGCCTTTGACGATGAAGGCGGGATCGGAAGCGTCAATTCCGATGTTAGCTTGCTCTGGGAAAGTTCGAAATCTGTCAGAATATCGCCTGACAAGAATATTGGAATCTTCACGCTCTTCATCGTGCATTACGGTCGTGCGTTCAGCGACGAGAATCGTTTTATTCTCGCCACATCTCATCGGTTCAGCTACGGATCAATGCGATAGACAAGGCGCCCAAGATTTAGCAGAGTCTGTGTATGCCCTTCGGTCTGCGAATAGAGCTTGAGGGAAAAGACCCACTCACCGCCATCTGGACTCGGATGATTTGTATCGACCCACTTGTTAAGCGCCTCCTCCAACAGACTTCCGGTCGACGTCGAAAGTTTCTTGTTCGGATAAAGACCAACCGGTAGGTAGGTCACCAGCTCGCGGCCATCTGGCGGTCCATCAGAACGTCCAACGCGATTTAGTTCAAATCCATAGCTAATCTCAATAGTGACAGGCTGGCCATCAACCGAGTCGCCAAACAGCTCATGCATGGCACTATCGAATGCAGATCCAACCGATTGTTCAGCACTATTGATTATGAATCGCTGATCGCTGCTGATAAACGGCGGTACGACATTAGCGGCCTGGGTTGTCGGTGTTGAGAGGACAAATGCTGACGTAGTTTCAATGTCACGATGTTCATCTAGCAGATGGCGATTACGTGACACAGAAAGCGACGCTCTTGCGTTCTGATACTGCGCAATAGGTATCTCGTTCCACAACAATCCTATGTCCGCGAACGCAGTCGCATCAGGTAGCGGTGTTGGCAACTCGTAGATTTGGATATTTCCGTCAGGATCTTTCGGCTTGATCGTTACCGCATCGCCATCGGGAGGGGTGAATCGGACTGATGGCCACAACCCTGAAGGTCCCGGACTCTCACTCGCCTGCTTTGTGAGGTTTATCGATTTGACCTTGTTGACTTCATCTTGTAATTCGGAGTCAACCTGCACGCTGAACTGAAATTGGGCTGAAGGCAAGGCGTCACTGGTTTCGGATTCAGATCGCTCTTCGGCCGTGAGGGCATCGCCCGATTCTCCAGGTCCACCAACCGTCCAGTGCTGCTTCCACGCCGACGCGACATCATCAACTAGATCAGCGAAGCTTTGTGCCGCATTCGCAGCAAACTCAGCTTTCTTGCCGGCAGGTGTGTTGTAGTAGTCGAGAAGATTCCACAGCGGATCTGCCGCATGGCTGTAGATCGCCAGCTTAGTGGCGAGCTCATTTGCATCACGTTCAACTAAGGTCGGTGCTCCAGACGTGTTGAACGTCGCGGTCACCAGAACCTCATCCTGCTCTGTTTGCTGATGCTGATAGCGCAGCATGTATTTCCACAGCGCTGCATCACGCAGGCCCGTAGTTTCATCTTCAGTGGCTCGTTGCTCTCTCAGCGTCGGGATGTCCGGATACGACCGGTCGGGGATGGGCACAGTGTTACGACCCAGGTCAATCAAAACACCTGCAGGCATGGCAACTTCGTCTAGCGCGGGCACAAATGTCAGCCAGTTGGACGCCTCATACTCAGTTCCAGTTACGGGTTCGATGTCGAACTCCAGATGCGAGAACTCGTACTCGAGATCAAGATTGAGCTCCCTGTTATGGGCGACATCATCAACCGTAATCAAGAAGTTCACATACGACTCAGCATCGTTCAGATTTGTCTTCGCAGTTGTGATGCCGTACTTCGATCCATCGTGGTCGATCGTGTTCCCTCGAAGTCTTGCCGGAGTTAGCCGAGATTCAACAGCGCTCCAGACAGAAGCACAAGTGGAATCAAACTGCATGATTGCTGATACTTGATAGCCCGACGCAAGGCTGCGACCAAGAACCTGCGAAAGCTCGGCGGCGGCCGAGTGGGTGGTATCAGCGGGATTCGGATCAGACATTTGCAGCACCGGCGCAAGTCCCCTGGCTATGGCACTTCGTAGGAGCTGTTTCGCTTTGATGACTCGATTCAAACTTTCCTTCACATCGACTCCGGCCGCGTAGGCACCACCCGCATAACTTGCCGATAGGAACCGATCCACGTCAGCCAGGAACCGTCGAGCCCACACTTCGACATCTATCCCGATGATGTCGT
>JAJCYX010000430.1 GCA_029262715.1 Chloroflexota bacterium | reverse complement strand
AACGTTCGTAACAGCACACTGATGCTCAACAGCACGAAGCTGGCATCCAATGCCTTCCTACCTGGCACCACGGCTCCCTCGAAAAGCGGGAGCATTCTGCTGCCCATCCCAATGATTATCGAAGTGACAAAGCCAACAGTCAGCAGATGCAGAATCGGGGACGTGTTGGCGACGGGCAGGACGTTGATGTCGAACAGGGTTTCGACGGACTCGATTCCGACGAATGTGACTCCAACAAGGAGCCAGAAGTAGCCTCCTCTCAGGAACCAGCCGAAGCGGACGTACGCGCCGGGCGAAATGGGCGATCTACTAACTGGCGATGGCTCAAGGATTCTTAATGCGGCGGCGAAAAGGATCACGCCGAGCGATACGAAGAGCAGTCCGATCGCTGGCAGTTCTTCGGGGGCTTCAAACGCCAGTGCGAACACCGATATCAGCAATCCGCCCTGGAGCACAGAGAACGCCACCAGTTCCAGACGTTTGTGGACCGGTCGAAGACCGAGGAAGCCGGAGATAGAGCGGGTGCTGACGCCCATGATGAAGCTGCCGATAAATCCGAACAGGGCCGAGTAGGTGACTGCTGATGTCAGGAAGGCTGGCGCGATAGATGCTTCGTTGGCCAGGAGCCAGATCGTGAGCGCCAGGTGCACAGTCGAGGAGATAACAAACCAGGTTGTCCCGGCAAATATCCACCGCTCGGCCGTTCCGACCAGGTTTCGGCCTCCGAAGAGAACGAGATATATGGTTACTGCAAACGTGATGGCTCCGGCAAGCAGCAGCACTCCCGAGGAAACGGCAAGGATTCCTGTCGCCGGGTCTTCATTGATCATCTGGCCTGTGAATCTCAGGATGATCGCGATCAGCACCAGGCTCAGGCTTGCACGCTGCGGCCACGGGAATCTGATTGAGCCATTTCTGAACCTCGGCACCACATGCTGCGCGACGCCCATCGTGAACAGTCCAGCGAATCCGAAGAGCTGGGCCATGCCGTGCGCATGCGTGTAGGTGACCCACCAGACACCTCGATCGACGCCCAGTGCGGCGGCCAGGAGCATTCCGGCACCGGTTGTGAATCCCAGAGTGAGCGCAACTGCAAATGACGCTCGAACGAACGGGCGGTATAGACGCTGAGCAGACCAGGGCGTGACCGGATAGCGGCGGGGCTCCGGTGTGGGAATGGACTGTGTCTGTAAGTTGAGCGGTCTCAATGCAACAATGCTAAATCGTCAGCCAACGGAGGTCGAATAGCTACGGAATGTTGATTGCAGTAGCGGCTGAAAAAGCCACTCATCGTTGGAGAATATTGTTCTATGCGCTCAAGGCCCCCAAGCAAACATCAGGCACTCCGCAGTGAACTGTTCTCAACCGAATCGTGGCGATCCCCCAGCCCAATGTCACACTAGAAGCTCTACCAGAATTCGCAGCAGAAACGAATGCGGCAGCCAGAGTCATTGACCAGCTATTGAGATTTGGTGGGCCTAACGGGACGGTATCAAGAACTTTTGAAATTCATGTGGCCGTTCCGGCGTGAGCGGTCGTTCTTGCAGTCTTCAGTTGATTTCTATTCCAATTGTTGTGGCTATCCACCGGTTCTGTCAGAACTCAGTTTTCTGACTAGGTAACGTCGTCTGAGAGAAGGCGAGGACCTGCCAATGTCCTGCCCGTACTGTCGGTCTGAATCGATCACGAAACGGCTTCGACGCACTTCTCTCGGCTATCGAAACTATTTCTGTAATTCATGCCGACACCAGTTCAATGACCCGCAGTTTCCAACAGACACCGTCCTCAGCACGGTTCCATTGCGCCTCGGGTATAAGCTCAGTTTCAGAGATGTCGGCAAGCTGCTCTGGCAAATGATCGTTTCCGGGCATGCCACACGTTCATGCGGCATACTCTATTGATGGCTGAATCCGTAGCACAGATGGCTGCCGGAACCCCGTTACTTCAGACAAAGCTCTACGTCCCGAACTGGAGGTCTGGTCTTGTAGCGCGTCCGCAGCTGATCGAGCGACTGGAACAGGGGGTCGAGCGTAAGTTGATCCTAGTTTCAGCACCGCCGGGATTTGGCAAAAGCACCCTGCTCGCTGAATGGTTATCCGCCAATCCCACCGCCGAACGATGTACAGCGTGGGTCTCGCTGGATCAAAGCGACAACAATCCAACCCTCTTCTGGGTCTACTTCATCACTGCGCTTCAGAAGGCGCTTCCGGGTTTAGGAGAAAGTGCGCTTTCTCTGCTGAATTCTCCTCAACCACCGCAGGCTGAAGTGGTGCTGACAACGTTGATCAATGACATTAACGCTATCGAGAATGACATCGTCATCATCCTTGACGACTACCATGTGATCGAAGCGCAATCGATCCATACCGGCGTTGCTTTTCTCCTTGACCATCTTCCGCGCCAGATGCACCTGGTCATCGCAAGCCGTTCAGAGCCTCCATTGCCATTGGCACGCCTTCGAGGCCGTGGAGAACTTGTGGAACTGGGCTCCACAGACCTGCGCTTCACACCTGGTGAGGCCTCTGAATTTCTCAGCCAATCCATGGGCCTGGACCTGACTCCGGGTGACGTTGAAGCATTGGAGAACCGCACCGAAGGGTGGGTTGCTGGACTACAGCTGGCAGCTCTCTCTATGCAGGGGCGAGATGATGTCACCGGATTCATCAGTGCATTCACAGGCGATGATCGCTATATCGTCGACTACCTGGTTGAGGAAGTCTTGCAGCGCCAGGGGGAACGTGTACGGAACTTCCTTCTCCAGACTTCAATACTTGATCGACTGAGCGGGCCACTGTGTGATGCCGTTACGGATCAGGAAGATGGCAGAGTGATGCTGGAATCACTTGAACGTAGAAACCTGTTCGTTGTTCCGCTGGATGCTAGCCGCCAGTGGTATCGCTACCACCACCTGTTTGCCGAAGTTCTTCGTGCACATCTGTTTGATGAGCAGCGAGATCAAGTGCCCGTCATGCATCAACGGGCAAGCGAGTGGTATGAGCAAAATAGACTCATGGCCGATGCTATCCGCCATGCACTCGCAGCTGCGGACTTCGAGCGAGCAGCGAATCTGATTGAGCTCACATGGCCAGTCATGGACGAAACTTTCCAGTTTTCTACTTGGCTTGGCTGGGCCAAGGAGTTACCAGACGAAATGGTCATGACTAGGCCGGTACTCAGCGTTGGGTATGCGTGGGCGTTACTGGATAGCGGTGAGTTCGAAGCCGCTGAGCCCCGGCTGCAGGACGCTGAGCGTTGGTTGACCATGATGGAAGACATCGGTGCGCGACCAGACGAGATGGTGGTCGCGGACGAGGAGCAGTTCAGCACGCTGTCAGCGTCAGTTGCCACAGCCCGGGCCTATGGGGCCATGGCTTTCGGTAATCAAGAGGATGCAGAAAAATTCGCTCAACAGTCTCTCGATCTGTTGCCGCAAGATGCCCATTCCAGGCGCGGAGTTGCAGGGGCTTTACTAGGTCTCGCTTACTGGACATACGGAAACCTCGAGCAAGCCCACCGATCGCTGTCAGAGAGCATGACCAGTTTTCGACGGGCCGAGAAATTTGTCTTTGCCATCAGTGGCGCCTATGGTCTCGCCGGAATTAGCGGAGAACGCGGCCGTCTGCGCGAAGCGATCAGCACGTATGAGCAGTCGTTGAAGTTAGCAACGGAACAGGGTTCCCCGGAGATACCGGGCACTACGGACCTCTACCTGGGCCTGAGCGAGTTTCATCTTGAGCGGGGAGATTTGTCAGCAGCAGCGCAATACATGCTCAAAAACGATGAGCTTGGA
>JAJCYX010000429.1 GCA_029262715.1 Chloroflexota bacterium | reverse complement strand
GCTCCCGGCCGATGCGGTCAACTATGGCCTCGTACTCGGCCCTGCTGAGTGCGATCTCATCCAGGGTTTCCTGTGAAACTGATGTTGAGGCCAAGCAGATACCTCCAAGATTTCCGACGCGAAACGATTCTGCACCGACAGGCGGCTACAGCCGTATCTTCCAGAAGCTGGGACAAAAGCAGGCCCAGATCGGGAGACAGGGATTTAAAGAGATAACGTTACCGCAGGATGGTGCCTTTTGGCAGGTCAGTCCATGCTGAACGGTGGGTACTCGTCCGTGAGCAACCAGTAGTAGCAGTTCGCCCGAGCGGACCAGCGGTTGTACCCGACCAAGAAGTCGAATAGTCCCTTATGAGGCTTCCCGGTAAAGATGACGACCAGAGTTAACGCCCAATAGGCGAAATAGGCAACTATCCCTAAGAACCACAGAACGATGAAGTGGGGAATTGAAAGCAGGTATCGGAAGAAAGTCGTAAGCCTGTTGGCCTCCTCAACGTACTCGGCTTCCAGTCGAACCGGGTAGCTATCGTCTGCGTCCATCGAGAATGCAGGGTATCTGTCGGTGAGGTGGCCTCCGTAGCCGTTCACTCTGACTGACCATCTCTGAACTCCCAGGTGAAAATCCCAGAGGCCGCGGGGCGTTTGCCGGTTATGAGTATGGCAACCCATGATGCGAGCAGCGTGAACCAGCTAACAATTCCCAGTAGCCCGATCACAATGATGTGGGGAATCAAGAGCAGCCACTTGAACAGCCACAGCCAACGACTTAGCGTGTCTGGAGTGTCGACCGTGTAGGTGACAGGGTAGTTTCCGGTATGAGCATCCATCGTAGAGCTCCGTGCGTCAGTAAACCGGCGTCTGATTTGAGCGGCAGTCTATTACCTAAACGATTTCGTTGCACGGAAGAGGTCGATTTCGACAGAAACCAGCAGTGATGAGAAGGATTTAAGCGACAGATGCAGCGGCCGAGCGGATCATCGACTTAAAGAGTACGTTGCCATCTTCGCCGCCGATCAGCTCTTCACTCGCCTTTTCCGGGTGCGGCATGAGACCGAGAACATTACCGGCTTCATTGACCAGGCCTGCGATGCCGTTGATGGAGCCGTTCGGGTTTGTTGCCGCAGACACGGTGCCAGAGTTATCCGCATAGCGAAGGAGAACCTGCCCGGCCTCCTCGACTCGCCTTACGGTTTCCTCGTCAGCCTGCCAGTTGCCTTCACCGTGCGAGATCGGAACGCGCAGGATTTGGCCTTCGGAGGCGGCGTTTGTAAACGGTGTGTCGGTACGCTCGACTCGGAGGTTCACCCATTCGCAGCGGAACTCAAGGTGCTCATTCTTGACGAGCGCTCCGGGCAGGAGTCCGGCTTCGCATAGCACCTGGAAGCCGTTGCAGATGCCGATCACCGGGCCGCCATCTTGAGCGAACCGTTTGACCGAATCCATGATTGGGGAAAAGCGGGCTATTGCTCCGGTACGCAGGTAGTCGCCGTAGCTGAAACCGCCCGGAAGCACGATCGCATCACAGTCTGAGATGTCGGTCTCTTTGTGCCATACCAATCTTGCAGGCTGGTCGAGCACATCGTGCACTGCATAGAACGTGTCGTGCTCGCTCCATGTTCCGGGAAAAACAACAACTCCGAATTTCATGCAAATTCCTGTTGAGTACGGGCTAGGTGTCAGGCGATTGCGCCTGCCAGAGTTTGGACTGTTAACAAGCACGCTAGATCAAATGATACTCGTTGGCCAACGAGTATCATTTCAGGTTCCGGCACCGTTCAGGCTCTGAGAACGAAAAAAGCGCCCGTTTACTGGGCGCTTTGATACAACCAGCAGAACGAGAGCTACGCGCTTTTCAGCGTGGCCTTGATGCTCTTACGTCGCTTTGATGCAGCCTTCTTCTTGCGAAGGACATTGGGCGGCTCGAAGTGCTGGCGTCGACGAGTTTCTGAGACGATGCCCTCCTGTTGAACGCGCTTTGTGAAACGTCGCAGGAAACCCTCAAAGCTTTCGCCGTCGTTGATCCTAACTTCCAATTGCCAGACTCCAGCTTGCTGTTTGCATATGGTGACGCCGGTGCGTCGTGTAAATCGCGCTCAATGATACTCAGATTCGCAGTGCTCGGTCAATTGAGGCCACATGCCGAAAGAGCGTGAGTTTGGCTTCGTTCACCGAAGCATGGCCTGCTGCGGCTATCGGGCGATGATGGACCTGTGATCGCGTTCGGTGTCGATCTGTCGTGAAAGAGTTGCGCACCGCACCCTCACATAGAGGTCTCGGGGGAGCAGAACTATCCTCGCACCGCTGTGAACCAGAGCATGCGAGTTGACTACAAGACGGTCATCAAAAATCGACTGAGAACGGAACTCCCCAGCAAGACTAGCCCTTCAGCAACTGGATGGCGTTCTCCACACGAGACACAACGCGATCACGCCCTATTGCGGCGATGGTGTCGAACAGTGGCGGCGCCATACTGGAGCCGGTCACTGCGACGCGGACCGGTGTGAACAACGGACCGGGCTTCAGACCAAGCTTTTCCGCCAGCGCACGAAACTCGGCTTCAAGGTGCTCTGGCTCGAACGGCTCTGAGGTCTTCAGTATCTCCAATGAAGCCTCTAGCGAATTTGCAGCGGTTTCCGGGTCGGACTTACGTCCGGGCAGCGCTTCGACGTCCGGGTGAACCTCTTCCATGAAGAAGAACGAAAGGGCGTCGGTTGCTTCGTTCAGTGTCTTAAGGCGTTCGTGAACCAGCGGCAGTAAGCGGAGCAAGAATTTGCGGTCGACAGGTCGGCTCACAGAGTCAGGCAATCCGCCTTCAGACTCCGGTCGTTCAAGCACTGGCGCAACTCGCTCCAGCAGGTTTTCGGCACTCATCTGACGAATGTGAACACCGTTCATCCACACGAGCTTTTCGTTGTCGAAGACTGATGGACTCTTGAGTACTCGATCGATCGAAAAACGCTCGACGATCTCTTCTCTGTTCATTACCTCTGTATCGTCACCGGGCGACCATCCGAGTAGCGCCAGGAAGTTGAATATGGCCTCGGGGAGAATTCCCTGGTCCCGGTACTCAATGGCAGATGCAGCTCCATGCCGCTTGCTGAGCTTGGACTTGTCCTTCCCGAGGATCAACGGGACATGAACGTAGACAGGAAGCTCCCAGTCCAGCGCCCTGTGGATCAAGATGTGGCGCGGGGTGCTTGGGATCCACTCCGGTGCGCGGACCACGTGTGAAATCTGCATCTGGTGGTCATCCACGATGTGCGCAAGGTGGTACGTGGGAAACCCGTCAGACTTCATGATGACGAAGTCCTGGAGTAGCGACAGATCGAACTCCACCTCACCAAGCACCGCGTCATCGAACTTCAGCTTCCCGAGGTCGGGAATCTTGAAACGCACAACGATGGGCTTGCCTGCTGCGCGTGACGCATCGATCTCATCTTTCGTCTTATAGCGACCGCGGTTGTCATATCCCGGCGGTTTTCCAGCCGCCTGCTGAGCCACGCGGAGTTCACCAAGCTCCTCGGGAGTCGTGTCGTCCTCGTACGCGTGCCCGGACTCCAGTAGCTTTTTCGTCGCTTCCTGGTACAGGTCAAGGCGCTCAGACTGTGTATAGGGCGCGTAAGGACCACCGATGTCAGGACCTTCGTCCCAGTCAATCCCGAGCCACCGCAGCGACTCCATGATTGAAGCCTCGGCATCGGCGTCGTAGCGGGCACGGTCTGTGTCTTCGATGCGTAGGACAAACTTACCGCCGGTCTGCTTTGCTATCAGCCAGCTGAACAGGGCAGTGCGCACGCCGCCGATGTGCAGCATGCCAGTTGGACTCGGCGCAAAGCGTGTACGGACAAAGCCAGTATGAGCTGAGGGATCTGGTGTTGTAGACATACTCAAAATGTATCGGCCTGAGAGCCGTATGACAATGAACACCCAGACCGATTTACTCGGCGCGCATACGCTCTAGCACAGCGGCAAGCTCAAGAGGCAGCGGAGACTCCTGTGTCATCGGCTCGCCTGTCGCAGGATGAGTAAATCGAAGACGTGAGGCGTGAAGAAATTGGCGGTCTAAGCCAGGAATCTTCGGACTCTTACCGTACGTCATGTCTCCCAGCACCGGAAATCCGATTGCGGTCAGGTGGACCCTGATCTGGTGCATGCGACCCGTCTCAAGCTCAACTTCGAGTAGCGTCGAATTCGAGAGCCGCTCTACAGTGTGGTAGTGGGTCCGGGCAGGCCTGCCAGAGTCGACAATCGCCTGTCGCGTTCTGTTCGATGGATCGCGGCCGATTGGAGCGTCTACTGTTCCTTCCACCGGTTGGACGTGGCCGTTGACCAGGCCGGTGTAGGTTCGCTTGATCGCACGTTCTCGCATTGCGATGCCAAGTTTGGTGTAAGCATCGGGTGTAAGAGCGAAAAGCAGTAACCCGCTTGTGTCGAGGTCCAATCTGTGGACAACTCCCGGCCTGTCAGCCACACCAACATCCGCTATCTCCGGGAACAGCTTCAACAGACCGTTTACGAGCGTGTCATCACGGTGGCCGGGACCGGGATGGACGGCGATTCCTCGTGGTTTATCGACCACAAGCAGGTGGTCATCTCGATAGATCACACTTACCGGCACGTCGGCTGCGGTGGGTCTTTCACCGGGTTCCGCTGGGTCCGGTAGGAACGATTCCACCTTATCGCCAGGTCTTAGTGTGCTGGAAGGTCGCGTTTCTATCTCGCCATTGATCCGTACCAGGCCGTTGCGAATGGCATTCTGCGCGGCTGACCGTGACAGCCATTCAGCGCGTTCGGCAAGTGCTGAATCTAGCCTGCGAGTAGGTTCATCGGCCGCAACGTCCCACTCAACCCGGTGTGCCATTAGCTGGTTTCTTGCTGCCTGCCAGTAGATGGATCGCTCTCGGACTGTTCGTTCTTCTTGGGGCTGTCGTTCGGGTTGGTCCAGAAGAACAGGAACAGAACGAAGATTCCGACCACGATAGACGAGTCTGCGACGTTGAATATGGGCCACGAGCCGATATCAACGAAGTCAGTAACGTGCCCGAGCCTGATCCGGTCGATCAGATTGCCGAAAGCTCCTCCAAGCAGTAGCCCGAATGCCATGCGCACCCAGATAGTTGGAGAATCAACAGACCGATAGACGAAGTACAGGGCGAGAACAGCACCGAACGAAACAAAGGTGAGTATCGAGCTCTGGTCCTGGAACAGACTGAAGGCTGTGCCTGTGTTCCACGCATGCGTGATGCGGAAGAATCCATCATCGGGCCACGATTCACCTCGCAACAGGTTTTCGATTACGAGGGCCTTGGTGAGCTGATCCAATCCGAGGGACGCAGCAAGTAATAGCCACGGAATCGGATCCCTGAACAGGGACCGCTGTTTGTTCGGAGGGTTTTCGCCCTCTGGTGCCGCCTGATGACTGTCAGGAGTAGTAGGCGGTGCTGGTTCGAAATTTGTTGGTGTCTCAGATGTCACGTTCTGAGTATACGGCTCATGTGAGTCTGAAGATTGAAGGAATCCTGTGACTCGGTAAGCCAGATTGTGCACGAAATGCTGAGGCACACCCGTTGCAACCGTATCAGCACCTACGGCACCACTTTGGCTCCGTAGTCTCCATTTATCAGCGCCAAACAATGCGGCGTAAGTTCAATCTTGGAGGATAAACATGCAGAGCGAAGTGAATGCCCGGTCGAGAGGCTTCACGCTGGTCGAGCTGCTAGTCGTGATCGGCATTATCGCCGCCCTCGCAGCAGTCGTAATACCAAACGTGAGCCGATTTGTCGGGTCCGGTGACGCCGAAGCCAGTAACACAGAGCGCCAGACGGTTCAGGCAGCTATGGACCTTTTCATGGCTGAAGGTGCACTGATTGCCGTAACCGGTAACGGTACAGCAACCGCTAACTTTTCGGCTGCAGCCGTCGTAGGCCCACCTGCTTACCCAGCTTCACCAGACGTACTGTTCCCGGGGTTCCTACGCCAGAACCCAACAAAGTGTGAATACACCTGGGACACACTCGGGCAGGTCACTCAGGCCGCCGGCTGTTAATTAGATAGTTCCCACCGCGCCTTCTCGACCAGGCGCAATCCGGAGCTGCCCCCGCTAACCTTTCCGTTAGCGGGGGCGTTTTTTTGTCCGATTCTTCTGGCTCAATCGACCTGTTGCCGATAGAACTTACTCATGCGCTTCGTACATTGGTAGAATCCGCTGGCCTTGCAGTGAGACCTTAAGCCAGGGCTCAGTCGGTTAATCGGCGAAATCACGCACATCATCCAGACATCGGGAATACCAGTTCCCGGGAACCTCACCAGAAGGACAAACAATGGATATCCGAGTCGACATGCGCAGCGACACCGTTACGAAGCCTTCTCCAGAGATGCGAAAAGCGATGTACGAGGCCGAAGTCGGCGATGACGTCTATCGCGACGACCCAACGGTGAACCGGCTACAGGACAAGGCTGCTGAGATGCTCGGCAAAGAGGCTGGACTGTTTGTTGCCTCCGGTACGCAGGGGAATCTCGTTTCGGTGCTTGCACAGGCCCAGCGCGGCGACGAAATCATCGTTGGTGACATGTGCCACATCTTCAACAGTGAGGCAGGCGGGGTTTCAGTCCTTGGGAGCGTTGTGATGTATCCCGTCAAGACCGACCGCCACGGCATTCTCGCATCTGATCTGATCCATGCCGCAGTGAAGCCTCGTGATTACCACAAGCCTCCGACAAAGCTGCTTTGCATCGAAAACTCGCACAACAACACGAGCGGTCAGGTTATTTCACCACAGGCGACGAAGACGATGGCGGATGCAGGGCGTGAGCACGGCCTGAGGGTTCACCTCGATGGAGCCCGATTGTTCAATGCCGCTGTGAGTCAGGGCATCGACGTTAAGGAGCTGACCGCGCCCGTGGACACTGCCACGTTCTGTCTTTCTAAGGGTCTGTCGTGCCCGATCGGGAGTATCGTCGTCGGAGACGCTGATTTCATCGAGGAAGCAGGCCGTTGGAGAAAAATCCTGGGAGCAGGCATGCGGCAGGTTGGGATAGTTGCTGCTGCGGGACTGGTAGCGCTCGATTCGATGGTCGACCGGATGGCGGACGATCACGTGAACGCGAAGAAGCTGGCTGAGGGTTTGGCGGAGCTTCCGGGTATTGCGCTTGATCCCAACGAGATTGTGACCAACATCGTGCGCTTTGGCGTGCCTGCCGGTACGGGCGACAAGATTGCTGCTCATTTGAAAGAGCAGGGCGTCTACATCAACGGTGGAGATGCCGACCTTCGCATGGTCACTCACTATGGAGTTGACAGCGAGGACATTGACTTCACGCTGCTGGCGATGCGAAATGTAATGTCGGAAGTTGCTTAGCCTCTGCCGCTAGCCCGTTCAAAACAGGTGCTGCCCGGTTGGACAGGTCCTGTTTACAGCACGAACTTTTTGATGTGTTCAGATAGTCTCTTTCTGTTGAGTTTGCCTGCGATTCTGACGAGATTTGTAGTTAGTTCTCAAGGTCTGCCACCTCGGATATCAATTCATGACCTCGTATGACGATGTGCTCGAAATAGATGGTCTGAACAAGACGTTCGGCGATCGCGTCGTGGTCAACGACATCTCGTTTCAGGTTCGACGCGGAGAGATATTCGGCTTCCTGGGTCCGAACGGATCGGGCAAGACCACGACCATTCGGATGGCGTTGGGCATCATCAAGCAGGACTCTGGAACTGTCCGCATGCTCGGTCAAACGCCTGATCGGGCGTTACTGAAACGCGTTGGATACCTTCCTGAAGATCGCGGGCTGCTTCGCAAGGTCAAGGTGATGGATATCCTTCGCTACCTTGGTCGCTTGAAGGGGCTGTCTTCGTCGGATGCCGAGGATCGTGGTACTGAGCTGCTGCACCGTGTTGGCCTCTATGCACACAGGTACAAGAAGGTTGAAGGGCTCTCACGTGGGATGACTCAGCTCGTCCAGTTCGTATCTTCAATCCTGCATGAGCCGGAGCTGATCATTCTCGACGAACCGTTTGCAGGTCTTGACCCGTTAAACGTGCAGTTGATGAAGCAGATGTTGTTCGAACAGCGTGACCGCGGCGCCACGATAATGTTCAGCACTCACATCATGTCCGATGTCGAAGAGCTATGTGAACGAGTGGCGCTGGTTGCCGATAGTCACCTGCTTCTATACGGCTCTATCGACGAGATCAAGCGAGATCGCGGTGCCAGCACAGTACGAGTGACCGCTCCCTCAATGCCCGAATCGCTACGAACCGGCCGGACGACCGCCGAAAACGGCGTGATGGAGTTCAATATCGGTGAGGAGCTCAAATCCGAGATCATCCTTCGCGCATTTCTGGATGCCGGGATTCCTGTTGAACGGTTCGAGCTGCTGCTTCCGACCATGAATGATGTGTTCATCGAGGAGGTTACGCGTGCGCGTATTCTCGCCTGAGACACGAGTGATTCTGTCGGAAGAGTTTCGTAGGCAGATTCATCGCCGTAGTTGGCAGCTTCTGACCCTGCTCGTGCCATCCGTGCTCGTGCTTGCACTTGTCGTGGTGCCATGGGTCAGCAATGCAGTTTCAAATGACGCTTCACCGAACCAGTTGAACCGCATCGGATACGTGGACGATGCTGATGTCATCTTGGCTCTGGCTATTCCCGATGGCCCAGTGGAGTTTGCGGAAAACCAAGCCGGTGCAAGAGCGTTACTCAACGACGAAGTGGATGCGGTGTTCGTCCTTCCATCGAACTACCTCGAAACCGGTTCGGTGCTGTGGATGCGTAGTGACTCAGGATTTTTCTCAGACGATTCGCTCGGTAGCGTGTTCACCGAGTTTTTAACCAACGAGCTGATAGCAGGGCTTGTTGAGCCTGACTTACTGGACCGAGTTGTACGTCCCGCTCAGTTCACCATTTTCGAGGTCGCAGATGATGGAACTATCTCAGAAGAGCCTCCGGATGCTCAGCAGGCAGGTGAGTTTTTCGTGCCGTTCATCTTTGCCATATTGCTGATGATGGCGATCTTCACCGGGAGCGGGAGCCTGCTGCAGAGCGTTGCGGACGAGAAGGAAAACCGGATGATCGAGATGATCATCACTTCTGCGACGCCGCTTTCGATCATGGCAGGTAAGGTGTTCGCCCTAGGAGCCGCAGGACTTATCCAGGTCACCATTTGGGTCGGATCGGCAGCGTTACTGGGACCGCTAATCATTGATCAGATTCCGAACGCAGGTGAACTGTCCATCGGGCTAGATCTGCTTGCCATCGTTCTCTTGATGTTTATCGCCGGCTACTTCCTGTTCGCGGTAATTATGGCCGGCATGGGCGCGGCTACAACCTCCGTGCGGGAAGCGTCGCAGATTTCGGCAATCGTCACCGTTCCGGCGGTAGTTCCGGTGTGGTTTTCATCGCTACTGGTGTCCCAGCCCGACGGAACGATTGCCAGGGTTCTTTCCTTTGTTCCGTTCACTGCACCTACTACTATCCTCATCAGGCTCAGTGCAGGAAACGTGAGCGCACTGGAAGTAGCGGGAAGCCTGCTCGTGGTTGTTGCTTCGGGGTTTGCTCTGCTCTGGGTTTCGGCGCGGATATTTAGAGCAGGACTACTGCTATACGGCCAGCGCATGAGTTTGAGAAACATGTGGACCGCGCTGCGACAGGCTGACTAGTCGGGTTCGCTATTTCTTGTCGGCTCCGGCGGCTGATCCGGCCTGAACCGGGTCTCTCCCCACCAGCGCTTTAACCGTTCTGCCATCTGAGCCTCAGAGCCTAAAACACCGGGCCGGTAGTACGATCTCCCTTTCAGGCGCTCAGGCAGGTTTTCTGCGGCTGCGAAATGGCCGGGACTGTCATGAGGGTAGACGTAGTCCTTGCCATATCCGAGTTCGGACATCAGGCTTGTCGGAGCGTTTCGAAGATGCATCGGCACC
>JAJCYX010000428.1 GCA_029262715.1 Chloroflexota bacterium | reverse complement strand
GTGTTGCAGGCCATAAGCAAACTCAACAGCCTGTGGATCACGCTATCGGCCATCATCACCATCGTCTTTGGGTTTGCACTGATCTCACGAACACCCGGTCGTGAGTTTGATCAGCTCTTTGACACCGGATGGGGTATGGCTATCGGTATAGGTCTCGTTGTGTCACTGATCGCTTTTTTTCTCAGTGGATGGGTCGGTGCGAGCACGGCAAAACTCAGACGATCACTGAGTGCTGACCCGGCACCGGACGAGGAGTCGCTCCGGGCGATTCGCTCGAGGATCGCGCTTGGAAGCAGACTTAACGCTGTGCTCGTCGTTGTGGCGGTAGGGACGATGGCCGCCGCAAGATTTGCCTGAAGTTCACACGTAAAGAGCAAGCTGGCCGCCACCGAGCATGAACATCCCCGGTTGCCCGCCCCTGGGACCGTTCTGGGCCATGCTGTAGTTCGCCTTAAGCCGAAACCCGGTCGGTGAGAAGCTCTTTGCATGGGCTATCGCCGCCCGCGCTGCACTAGGCGCTCCTGCACCGGTCAGGAATTCATGCTGGGATGAAGAGAGGACGTCGCGGTAAAGATCAGCGTGCGGGACATCGTGAACATTTCGCCGCTGAACTCTAAAATCAGCGTCCTGTCGCCATTCTCCCTGTGGAGTTGACGTTTCGACGTTGCTCGCCAGCCCTGAGAGCACATGGATGTGCGCATGTAGCTGACTCTGATGCGCGCCGCGCCCGAAGTTCGAAAGCACCCTGAACCCCTCAGGGCTGTGCTCCTCACCAACTTGAACGGCGAGCCTCAGCGCATCCCGCAGCACATCGTCCAGCCACATCTTTTCCTGTGTCATGTACATGCGTGTTACAACCAGCAGCATGACGCGTTCCCACTTAAGACGGTTGTGAAAGCAGACGACAGGAGATTCCGGGTCGTTTGATACCCACTTCGCAGGCAGATCGCCGGACATGATTCGGCTGAACGTCGAATCACCACCCGTTCCTCCGCCGAGCGGTCCGGACTGGGCGCTCATTGAGTGCGCGTAGTCCGCTCGGTTTTGGCGTTCGAGTTCTGCTCTTTTCGAGTAGTTCGGCTGCTCTTAGTGCGAGTGCCCGCGGCTCCGCGCTGGCGGTAGTCGGGTGCAAGCATTGCGTACTCCCAGACCATGTGGGTATCTCGCAGCCGAGAGCCGATAGCGTCTGCGTATCGATCCGTAAATCCGCTTGCTGCCGCCTCATCCAGCAGAACGCGTGACGTGATGACAGTCGGAAGCCCTGCTGCGTGTCTATGCACGATCAACTGGTACAGCTTTTCCTCAGCCCATGCAGTTGTCGCCTGTGCGCCAAGATCGTCGAGGATCAGGACTTCGCAATTGCGAATCACCTGGAACTCCCGGTCGAATCCTGTTGAGGATTTCGGCTGGTATGCGCGACGCAACTGGTCCAGTAGATCTGGGACAAAGCGGAACAGTACCGTGCGGCCCTGCTGAATCTGGACGTTCGCAATGGAGACTGCAAGGTGGGTCTTACCGACACCGGTTGGCCCGGCGAGGTAGATCCAGCCCTGCGGCATCTCGGCAAACGAGCGGGCTGCTGAGTGGGCCGACTCAAGAGTTGCACGCTGACGCTGAGAAGAGCTCCGCGCGCCCCTTACATCAAACGCCTCAAAAGTCATCGACTTCAGCTGCGAAGAGTCGAGTCCAATCGACGACCTGTCTGCGTTGCCTGCACCAGACTGAAGCTCAATGCGCTCTGAAATGAACGGGTCTGTTACACGTGTACGCAGCCTGTCGGGTAGCTGATCGATAGCCATGCTCGTCGTCAGGACGGTAGGCAATCTGCGCGCATACCGCTGGCTAAGGACCTGGTCGATCTTCTCTTCAGCCCACCGCGTCGGACTCTGCACTCCGAGGTCATCGAGCACGAGCATCGGTGCTTCGATGATGTGGCTGAAAAGACCCTCGAAGTCATCGGCATCCGAGTCGTCCGAATTTCGGTCGAGAGTCGCCCGCATGTGGTCAAGCAGGTCGGGGACAGATACGAATTTCACAGGTCGGCCTTCGTTCACCAGCCTGTTCGCTATCGCCGCTGCAATATGCGTCTTGCCAGTGCCTGAGGGACCGCTGATAACAAGCCAGCCCATCGGGTCATGCGAGTATCGCTGGGCCGCATCCCGCGCACGCCTGAACGTCGGTGGATCAACGAAACCGTCGCGCCCTGCCGGTTCCATCGACTCGAACGTCATCCGTTCCAGCGGGCCGAGGTCCGAGTAGTCACGTAGTCGCTTGCGGATATGCGAACCCCAGACCGTTTCCTGGCATTCGCACGGAACGACGGTGCCAAACTCTGGTGATCCGACCGGCGCATCTACATTTAGCCAGCGAGCGTCATCACAGATCGAGCAGGGCGGCTGCTGATCAGCGGTTTCCTCGTGCCCGTTGTCGCTCAAGGTAGCGCTCGATGAACTCGTCGCTGCGATTCGCTTCAGAATATCGTTCAGGCTTTCCATCCGAACCCCTGATCTCCCTAGTGTCTCGGCCATCGACCGCCCAGCGCCGTAGCACAGCGGTCACGTACTTCCAACTTCGTGCATTTGCTTCGACAGCAACCCTTATGGCGTCGATGACGTCCGATTCCGGGTGCTCCTGCAAAGCTGCCGTGATGCTCTCAGCAATTAGCGGAGACATCACGCCGATGTTCTCTTCGTAAACCTTGAAAACGCCCTGATGCAGTTCCGGGCGGGACTCAGACTGTTGCGTTTCAGAGCCTGAACCGACCTCTGGCTTGGACCTCTCGGGAAGCTCGACGCCTTTGCGAACCAGCGCTGCGCGAACAGGCTCCGTGTTCAGCAAGTATCGCGTCCCAGAATCGTCAGACGCTGGCACTCCAAGCAGCGTACCGCGCTTCACGGCACTGTCGAGTGATGCCTCAATGACGCGTTCCAGGTCATCCCCTGTAGCGCTGAGCATTGCAGCAACGGACCGGTCAATGCTCAACTCACTTGATGTCACATAAGGCAACGGTGATTTTTTTCTGTGAAGCGCCCAGACAACTCGAAGTGTCACCTTCAACTCAGAGATGTCGTCGATCTCTTCCAGCAATCCTGCCAGTAGCGGATTGGGCACGGGCGTGAACTGGACGCCGCGCGGAAACGGAGATGCAGAACCCTTATTTTTGTTTTCAGTTGTCATCCGGAGACCAAACTCACCAAAATCCAAAGACCGCCATCTCACATCCGTAAACGCGGCTCGCCGCCGCTAATACTGCTGCACAGGAGCCTGCGCACGCATCTCCATGAACCTGCCGTGCTCGTCACGTACCGACATCCAGAGCGTGTCGATCGGACCATGCCTGTGTTTCGCCACAATCAGTTCAGCCAGACCTCGCGGATACGGACGCTCCGGGCTCTTGGCGTTCCATTGCTCTTCCGAAGTGAACCTGTCCTCACGGTGGATGAACATCACGATGTCCGCATCCTGCTCAATGCTTCCGCTTTCACGAAGATCGGACAGCACCGGCCGGTGAGACTCTCGTCTCTCAATAGCCCGGCTTAGCTGCGAAACCGCAATTACAGGTACGTTCAGGTCCCGCGCCATCGCCTTCATCTGCCGTGATATCTCGCTCACCTCTTGCGCTCGATTGCCGTCGCGGCCGCCTGATGAGCCGTTAATTAGCTGCATGTAGTCAACGACGACGA
>JAJCYX010000427.1 GCA_029262715.1 Chloroflexota bacterium | reverse complement strand
CTCTTATTGTCATTCCGAACTTGATTCGGAATCTCCTTATGACTAGTTTCAGGGAGATGCTGAATCAAGTTCAGCATGACAGATCGACCGACCCTCCCTCTAACTTCCTCCCAAGCTGGGAGGGAGGATGGCCTTCGTCCTGAGCGGGGTACCCGCTTGCGAGTTAGGGCGATGTCGCGACTGTGCAACGTGGTGTGTCACGCCCGGCACGAGCGGCAAGTACAATCCGGCTCTGTCGAAACATTGCCAATCTGCACAGCGGACTTCCATGCCACCACAACTCCCTACCTCCGACACCGACCTCGGCTTCACGCCCGTTCATGAGCTACGGAAGCTAATCACAACAAAAAAACTGTCTCCTGTTGAACTCACAGAAGCGCATCTGCGGCGTGCCGATGAACTCGATCCTAAACTCGGCATCTTCATCACCCGCACGTCTGAACTTGCGCTCGAAACCGCCCGCAAAGCCGAAGCAACGCTTATGGCTGCGAAAGACCCGAACGAGCTTCCACCGCTCTTCGGCATCCCGCTACCGGTAAAGGACACCGAAGCGATGGCCGGTGTGACGTGGACGCACGGCTCGCTGCCGCACAAAAACGTGCTGGCTGAAAAAGACTCCATCCCCGTCCGGCGCCTCAAGGCCGCAGGCGCAATCATCACCGGCAAGACCAACACGCCCGAAAACGGCTTCGCAGGCACCACGGAAAACCGGCTCGGCCCGCCCGCCCGCAATCCCTGGAATCCGGAACGCACTCCCGGAGGCTCCTCAGGCGGCGCAGGTGCAGCCGTCGCATCCGGCCTCGCAAGCCTCGCAACTGGTGGCGACGGCGGTGGCTCCATTCGCATCCCCGCCGGGTTCTCGGGCGTCTACGGCATCAAGACCACGCAGGGCCTCATCCCCCGGGGCGGCTGGTCCAGCGACTCCTTCAACATCATGAACAATGCGACCTCTGGGCCTCTCACCCGCACAGTTCGAGACTCCGCAATCGCCCTTCAGGTCCTCGCCGGGCCAGAGAACGACTCGGAATACGGGATCATCAGTGACGAGCCACCGAACTTCGAAGCAGCTCTTACACAGGGTGTCAAAGGCCTCAAAATCGGCTGGAGCAGCGACCTCGGCGGAAACCCGGTCGACCCGGAAGTCGTGTCCGTCACCGAAAAGTTGGCTCGCCAGTTTGAGGGGCTTGGGGCGCATGTCGAGGATGTGGATTTCCGGCCGGCCGACCATGCAACGGTGTTCTGGACCTGGTTCGATTACTTCACTGTGAAGGGGCTGTCGAGCGCCCGTGACGACTTCGACAACCACCGTGACCAGCTAACGGATTACTTTGGCGACTACATGGACCGAGCAGACACGCTTCCGGCGCAGCGCATGTGGGATATCTTCACCGAGATCGGCCAGTACCGTGATTACACGAACCGCTACTTCGAGAAGTACGACCTGCTGTTGTCGCCTTCGCTGGCTGTCCCAGCTTTCAAGATCGGTGAAGAGCCAGAGAAAATAGGCGGGAAGCAGGTTCCGCACAGGCTGTGGGGCTTCACGCCGTTCACCTACCTGTTCAACCTCACCGGCAACCCGGCAGCATCGGTTCCAGCAGGTTTTTCAGCAGACGGCCTGCCGATCGGACTCCAGATAGTGGGCGACATGCGAGATGAAGCCAATGTGCTGGCGGCTTCAGCAGCGCTGGAACAGGCGAGTCCGTGGGCGGACAAGAGGCCAACACTGGAATAGGGCCGCGTGCGGCGTTTTCTTTGTCATCCCGACCGCGGGTCGAGGGATCTGACCGCCGATGAACGGTCACCTGAGAGGTTCTGAATCAAGTTCAGAATGACAGGCAGCGCCGCTTGCTGCTCAGCGCTCCGCCAATCGCCAACTACTCGCCACTCAGTATCTTGGCGATAGCCTCGTAGCCTGCCCTTTCGGCGTGTTCCCGAGCGGTCACTCTGCCACGATCACCGATTGAACTGTCGGCACCAGCCTCCAGCAGAATCGTCACGATCTCCTGGTACCGCTGCGAACCGTCTCCGAGAATCACCGCTTCTAGCAGAGCCGTCCAGCCGAGATCGTTCACATGGTCGATATCTACGTCAGTCCCCACAACCCTGCGAACATAGTCCACATGCCCTCGGTCCGCTGCCGGGATCAAGGCAGTTCCGCCGAAGCGGTTCAGAATCGTCAGGTCAGGCTCGGGAAATCCTGCGAGCAACACTTCGGCCATCGCCACGCTTCCCGTCACGCCGGTCACAAGCCACGGCGTATCGTGCTGACCGTCCAGCGCGTCGGCGTCGGCACCCAGCGCCACCAGCAAGCGGGCGGCTTCAAGATGATCGCCAGTAACCGCAAGCAATAGCGGAGTGCGTAGTGCCGAGTCTCGTGCCTCGATGTTCCCTCCGGCCCGCAGTGCCAGTGCCAGCCGATCCGCATCACCATCGTCCGCCGCTGCCAGCACAGCAGCATCTGCATCATCGACAGAAGCGGCCTCCAGCGCCTTTCTCAGCGTCGTAACGACAACCGTCTGATCTCTAGATTCGGCATGTTCGAGCGGCGAGATATTGTCCGAAGCCGAAGGCAGCACAAGGTCGGCACCACCAGCAACGAGCACTCTCACGGTGTCGATGTAGCGCTCAGCGCCAGTGCCAAGAATGATCGCCTCGTGCAACGCCGTCCATCCCAGCCGGTTCACGTGGTCCACATCAACATCAGCCTGCAGCAACCGCCCAACCACGTTCGCATGGCCGCGCTCCGCACTGCGAATGAGTCCGGTTCCGTTGAAACTGTCGAGAGATGTCACATCAGCGCCGTGCAAAAAGGTCAATTCCAGAAGCTCGTCGTACCCCTCGCTGGTCGCGATCAGATACGCACTCTGTTTCGTCGCATCGTTAAAATTTACATCTGCGCCAGAGTCGATAAGAGCGGTCGCTTCATCGACATCGTTCTGCCACGCAGCGTCTATCAACGCAAGGTTGAGGTCTATCTTTTCTTGATCGGAAAGTTCGCTCAATGGACGACCCGATTCGGCTGTAACTGTGGGAGTCGGCTGCTGGAAAGTGGCGGTGGCATCGGTTGATGCTTCCTCGCTCGAGCACGCTATCACCGACACCAGCACAAGGAGGAGGGAGGCCAGCAGAGGAGCGCCGGTGCGTTGTGTGAGCAAGATGATGATCCGAGTGTCCTGAATCTGAAGGGTCCGCGCACATGGTTACTACGAGTCACCATGATATTCGGCCTTCACGCATCTGACGTCGACGAGAAGTTACCGACTGATCCGCCAGCCGTCGCCAGTTCGTGGTATCGTCCGGCTGCAAATCCGACCCAGCGTGAATGCCGACCGCTGCTCACATTTATCCGGTAACCCCCGCCCAGAACAGGAACAGGAAATGATCTACGAATTCCGCACATACGACCTGAAGCCGAGGACCCTGCCGCAGTACACATCCATCCTCACAGACTCACTCGCCGCTGGACGGCTCGAACGCTCACCGCTGTTTGGCTACTGGCATTCCGAATTCGGCCAGTTGAACCAGGCTCTGCACGTCTGGCCATACGAGGATCTTGCTGAGCGAGCCGAGGTTCGTGAGAAGGCGGTTATCCCTGGTTCGTGGCCTCCTGCGACCGGCCCCTTGCTCGCTGGCCAGCACGCCGATATCTACTTCCCTGCGCCATTCAACGACGAGTCGATCACAGGCGCGCAGGGACCTTTCTACGAGCTTCGTGTTTACACATACGCCACCGGCGACATCCCGAAGGTGATCGATGCATGGTCGACAGCGATAGACGAACGCCGTAAGCACTCACCGTTCATTGGCGCGTGGTTCACCGAGTTTGGACGCCTGAACAACTGGGCGCACATGTGGGCATATTCATCGCTCGAAGAGCGCAGCCGGGTGCGGTCGGAAATGATCGCTCAAAAGATATGGCCAGCGCCGGGTGGTCCAACACCGCTGAACCAGACAAGCACACTGTTCCTGCCATTCGCGTTCAGCCCACTGTCGTGAAATTTGCATTCGAACGCTACTAGAGATTAAGCTGCCGGGTAGATTTGGGGGTGGTAAATCACCCTTAAGTCGCTATGGGGTGGAGCAATTTCTGCTTCGAGGTGACTTGAGTTTGACTGCCAACTTTCACCGCGGTAGCTTGAGTCCAACTAATCATCAATTCATGAAGGGGGGCAATCACATGACGACTCTAGACGAACTGCGAGAACAACTGCACGGCGAATTAATCGTTCCCGGGGATCAAACATATGACGAAGCCCGTGCTGTCCATAATGGGATGATTGATCGACGACCTGTAGCCGTGATTCGAGTGGCCAATACCGGAGATGTGATGTCAGGCATCCGGTATGCGCGTGAGAACAACCTCGATCTCGCAATTCGCGGTGGAGGCCACAGTGGGCCTGGCTTCGGAACCGTCGACGACGGAGTGGTCATTGATTTTTCTCAGATGCGATCCGTCAGGGTCGATCCGAACACAGCCACTGCTCGAGCTGATGCCGGTGTCACATGGGGTGACATGAACGCTGCCACCCATGCGTTTGGACTTGCCGTACCCGGCGGAATCATCTCAACCACTGGAATTTCCGGTCTCACGTTGGGAGGAGGCGTTGGCTACCTTACTCGGGGATTCGGACTAACAATTGACAGTCTAATCTCAGTGGATGTCGTGACGGCGGATGGTCAGTTCCTGGTTGCGAGCGAGCAGGAGAACGCAGATCTCTTCTGGGCGCTCCGTGGCGGAGGTGGTAACTTTGGAGTTTGCACGTCTTTTGAGTACAAACTCCACCCGGTGAAGGATGTCTACTGGGGCCCGATGTTCTATGAAATTGAGGAGACCGAGAAGATCTTCCGGTTCTACCGCGAATACATGAAGGATGCACCTGAGCAGATGGGTGTGTTCCCGGCTTTCCAGATTGCGCCACCGTTGCCATTCATTCCGGAAGACCGCCACGGTGACATGTTCGTCGCTCTTGTGGCGTGCTGGACCGGACCGGTCGAGGAAGGCGAAGCGGCCTTCAAGCCCTTCCATGAAGTCGCCGAGGTTAAGGCGGAGATGGTCGGCCCTGTTCCGTTCCCCGCGATCAACGGCGCGTTTGATGCTCTATTTCCGAAAGGTATAAGGCAGTACTGGAAGGGCAACTACGTCAAAGAGCTCACTGACGATGCGATTGCCGTCCACGTAGAGCACGGTCCAAATGCTCCGACGATGAGTTCGAGTATGCACCTGTACCCGATAGATGGCGCGCCCCACCGTATGTCTCACGACTCGACAGCGTTTGGTCACCGCGATGCCAACTGGGCCATGGTCATTCTGGCCGCGGGGGACGATCCAGCAGCGGACGAATCCAACATCCAGTGGGTCCGGGACTATTCCGACGCCATAACTCCGTATTCGCAGCCTGGTGGCTACGTCAACTTCATGTCGGAAGATGATGGCGGCAGATCTCAATCAAATTACGGGGCGAACTACGATCGGCTAGTCGAGATCAAACGGAAATACGATCCCGACAACGTGTTCCACGTCAATCAGAACATCAACACGTAGCATTGCCGGACCCGTCAGACAGATGACGGGTCCGGACACTGGTGTTCGAACTACGGGGTGCGGATCGAGCGATCCATTGCCAACAGCCATCGACGGCTATCTGATTCATCAGCTCTCGGAAATTGGCCGTAAGGATATTCTGAATCAACCTATTCGGCTTCGCTCGGGCAGGGAAGAGGATAAGACACTGCTCATCGATAGGATCAGGATGGCATAAGAGCGGTCGTCGTCAAAAAACACGCTGCCTAACAACGATCCGAGCCGTGACATTGCGAAGGCCTACACCCGCCCTTGGCTTTTTAATCAACCCTGTAAGGGATATTGCTCAAAGCGGCCGCCTCGCGCATAACTTCCTGTGCCACCTCAGAAGGAGTGCGGCCATCGAAATACTGCGGCTCCCCGAAACGGACCGTCACGCTTGAGCCCAGCGCAGGCACAATCCAGTGAGGGAGAAACGGCACGACATTTGCCAGGTTCCTCCCGAAGTTCGAGAAAACCATGCCATTGCCGTGGTGGTCATATTCAAGGCCAACCGGAACAATCGGAACGCGGATCTCCTGCCCCGTCTTGCGCAGATGACGAGTTTCGTGGCGGTGCAGCAGACCGAGCAAACCGTCTTCGATAGTGTCTACAGAATTAGGCTGATATTCGCCCTGCGTGAACGCAGCAACGATCTGGTTGCGTGAAAGTCGGTGCTCCACATCCCGAGCTAGCGCAAGCGCCCGCGCCCTGGGGTTAGCAATCCCTTTTTTCTGCCAAACAATCGAACCCAGCGCCGAAGTCATTAGTTTCTGCGCCCAGTTCGCAATGCGGTTGTGCCCGAAATTGTCAGTCGAGACGTAACTGACAAACTCGCCTAAGACCTCTGAAATGGCGAAGATATCGATCGAAGTCCGGTGAACCGGCACTAGCATTAACGGCCTGGATTCAGGGATCACGCCCTCCGCTCTCACGTCATAACCGAGTGCGTGTTTGAACGGTTTGACCACGCCAAAATGCAACGCGTGGTAATTCATCTGCCACCAACGGTGCCTGACGTCCGCCATCAGGGAACGTGAGTGGTTCGATTCTGCCGATTCGATCTGGTGCGTCATATAGAGGCTACGGCCGTGCAGCTGTGGTCCTGTCAGCAGGTCCGGGCAATGATATCCCGTTTACCGCAGGTATTCGCGGGTCTGCTGAGACTCCGGTACAAGGCGGAGCTGTTTCAGCGCCTTGCGTTCGATCTGGCGAATACGCTCACGTGTGAGATCGAATTCAGTGCCAATTTGCTCAAGCGTGTGGGCCGAGCCGTCTACCAGGCCAAACCGCAGCCTGAGAATTCTCTGTTCACGCGAACTGAGATTGTCGAGCAACTTGTCCACCTGCTCGCGGCAGGAAAGATCAATGGCAGTTTCTTCAACCGGCTGGGTCTTGTTGTCAGGAATGAAATCACCCAGCTCTGCGGTGCCGTCCTCGCCAATCGGACTTTCCAGCGACACTGGTGTTCGGCCGGATGCAATCGTTTCGATCACCTGTAGTACAGGCAAACCGATCTGGTTCGCTATCTCCAGGTTTGTTGGCACGCGGCCAAGCTCCTGCCCAAGCGTCTTCTGAATCATCAGGATCTTGTTCAGCCGCTCTGATGCGTGAACCGGCAGCCGGATAGTCCGGGACTTCTCTGCTGCACCCCGGCTGATTCCCTGTCTGATCCACCACGTTGCGTACGTGCTGAACTTGTAGCCACGCCGGAAATCGAACTTCTCGATCGCCCGCATCAAGCCAATGTTTCCCTCTTGAATGAGGTCGAGCAGCGACAGGCCGCGGTTGGTGTACTTCTTAGCAACGCTGACGACGAGGCGCAGGTTCGCTTCGCCAAGGTGAAGCCGAGCTCTTGTAGCGTCTGCCTTGATGTGTTGAAGATGGGCATCCAGCATGGACGAAACATTTGAGAGCTGGTCTGCTACGCCGGAACCGCCATGAAGCTGGTCAGGCAGGTCTGTCAGAGCAGGGTCTGATCCGATCATCTCGGTCAAGTCCTGAGGGATCAGGCGAGTGAGTACAGATAGTTCGACAAGAGACTTCTGGGCGTCGTCAGGCTCAATGCCGATAGCGTCAGAGATGAAATTGACGAGCTCTTCGTGGCGTGCGCCGTCAAGGATGGCTCGAAACGCTGGGTCGGAAATAACGGTCGATAGGGTGACAGGTAATGCAAGACCCAGGTAGCGAGCCACAAGGGTTGCTATCTCAACATTGGCGCCGATGCGCCGAAGGACCTCTGCCACCAACACTTCAGACGGAACCTGTAACGCCTCCGCCTCTTTATCTGGCCCAGAGTCGTCCGAGTCCTCGCCAGTTATCTCTTTGTCCAACCTGTCACGCCAGAACGCAAGCTCGATGGCGCGGGCAAGCGTCGCCTCTTCAACAGCGGTCAGGAGTTCTACTTTTCCGATATCTCGGAGGTACATGCGGACCGAATCGTCAGCAAACTCACCGGCTGCGGTTTTCTCCGTTTCCGTGGTGCGCTGAGCAGCTTGATCGAGCGACCGGTTGTTCTCCCATATCTCGAGCGAGGTACGGTTAACAACTCCCGATTCGGAATCTGAGTCGCTGCCTCCGTCGTCGTTAAATCTTGAAGCAGCGGCGTCAGTGAATGAATCACTTTCAGAATCTCCGAAGGAGATTGGAGGGTCGGCACGTTTTAGTGGCATGGAACTTTCATCATTTCGGTCCGGTCATAAGACTCAGTCAGGTGTGGCGATCAGCGCTTGGGGTATGCCCCGTTGAAGCGGAAAAAGCCCCCTGGCACTCATGACCAGAGGGCTTATTCGCACGTTCAGTACGTTGTGCTGACTACCAGCGCCTGCCGCCACCACCGCCGCCGCCACCTGTGCGAGGTGCACGAGGTCGGGCTTCGTTGACTGTAAGCGGTCGGCCACCGAGATCTGCGCCGTTGAGGGCTGAGATCGCTGCGTTGGCTTCCCCACTGTCTGGCATCTCCACGAAGCCGAAGCCTCGTGAGCGTCCGGTTTCCCGGTCCATTACAACCTGTGCGCTGTCTACAGCACCATGCGCTGCAAAAGCCTCACGCAACCCGTCATCACGGGTATCAAAACTGAGGTTTCCTACGAATATGTTCAACTTGCGCTCCTAAAAAGCACTAAAGGTTAAGCCTTAATTAGACAGAGAACGGCCCGTCCAAGATCTTTAGGAACGAAGATGGAGCACAAACTATGGACAATCAAGATCAATCTATCGATTGTATCATCCATGATCACAATGCACCTCAAACATCGGATTCGGATGTTCGATCCGTTGGTTCCAAGTTGCGCGTTCTGCTGGAGAGATCGTCGGAAACACTAATATCCCGCTCGCTCACCGAAGAGACACATCGAATGGGCGCAGTGCTAGCTGAAGAAACCGGGTAGCGAGTCCGATTTCTGGAACAGAAACAGGAAACCGACTGCCAGGCTGAATGCGGCTATCGAAAGTCCAAGTACCAACTGAACCGCACGCTGCGAGTTTGCGCCGATCCAGCCGAACGTCGCTGCCACTGTGATGAGCAGGTTCGATGCGACCAGCCCGATGGCGAACGACACGAGCAGAAAGCTACCCGCTGCTGCCGAGGTCGCTCCGGCCGCAGAAGCCAGCAAAAGCGCCTGTGTGCCGGTCTCTGCGCCGATGCCGTGAATCGCTCCAACGGTAGTAGAAGACGCAACGCCGTAGCTACCTCTTGGCCGTGCTTCCTTGCTGGCGTCCTGCCTCGCCACTTTGCGATATCCGCTCCGCACAACATCGGCCAGAAGCATCCACCTGCTACGCAGAACCAGCCGTCCACGGTTTCTCACAAGCGACCACAGTATCCAGGCGCCAAGTAGCACCAGCGTCACGCCAACTAGAGCGTCCATGAATGGATCGACAGAGTCGGGCAGCGTGCTTCCAGCCCAGATTGCGAGCAGCCCGAGCACGACGACGACGGCTGCGTGGCCCGCTGCGTAGAGCATGCCCATGGCGACGCTGCGGGTGCGGCTGCGCTGTGCTGTTGTGACGTCTGAAATTGCGGCAATGTGATCCCAGTCGATGCCGTGCCGAAGCCCCAGCCCGAGTCCGGTTCCAACCAGCGCAATCCCTATCTCAGCAGCCATTTAGCCTCCATAGCAGCAAGCTGCGTTTTCTGCGGCATAGCCGCAATTTCTTAGTCATCCCGAGCAGCAAGCTGCGTTTTCAGCGGCATGGCCTCGCTTGCTTTGTCATCCCGACCCGAGATCGGGAAAATTTGTCATTCTGAACTTGATTCAGAATCTCTCGGGTGAGCGTTTCTCAGCGGTAAGATCCCTTGCCCCCGAAGCGGATTCCCGGTGGCCGGGATGACAGGCATCTTCACCTGCACCGCTAACTACCGGAAAACGTAGTGCTGCCACCCCGGCACTTTGCACAGACACCGTTTAGCACCATGTGAGTCGTATCCGTCTCGAAACCGTGACTCTCCAGCACCTTCGACGAAAAATCGCTAACCAACTCCCCATCGAGCGGAACCGTCTCACCGCACTCGACACAGTGCAGATGATGGTGATTCGAGCCCGCCACCCACTCGTAACTGGCCTCGCCTGCACCAAACCTCGACTCCGCAACCAGTCCCGAATCTCGCAGGTCAGCAAGCACCCGGTACACCGTCGACTGATCTATGTGGGCATCGGCTTCAGCCACGCCCGCAAGCACGACCGATGCCGTCATGTGACCGTTGTGGTGCTGCAGTACATGCGCCACATGCAGCCGCGCATTCGTCACCCTGCGTCCGGCCGACCGCAGCAGCGTAGCCGTGTTGTGCTCGTGCAGTTCTGCCATGAATCGTTCCTGCAAAGATTCGCAATAAGAAAGTGAGGCCAAAGATGCCACGATGTTCAATAAGTGTCAACAGGCCGCGTGCAGCGTTTAGCGATGTGACAAGCTGCGTTTGCCGGTGGGGCGCGAGTAGCTGCTGGAACGAAAAAGTGGCTAAGCCACCCGGTGAATACGAAGG
>JAJCYX010000426.1 GCA_029262715.1 Chloroflexota bacterium | reverse complement strand
CGACCACTAGAAAGCACACTCGAATTTCGAGTGTGCTTTCTAGTGGTCGTTAGCAGGGAAGTTCGATTGCCATGCAACGCTCAAGACCGGAAAGGTCTGTGAGTACTGAAACAGCCGCAGTCGGCATGAGTCTTTTGGCAGAATCCAGGCAAGGCTCCGCGACAGGCGGATCTATCTCAATGTAGGCAGCGCCACCGTCCGCCATGACTGCTCCAAGCTCCGGCAATAGCTGTCTGTAAACGTCCATACCGTCGCCACCACCATCCAACGCCACCTGTGGCTCATAAACAAGCTCAGGCTGTACCTCTGCATCTGCCAGGAACCGGGTCAGGACGTAAGGTGGATTGGACAGCACGACGTCATACAGCCCGGTGACTCCCTCAGTTATCGAACCATGATGAAACTGGATACGGTCTGAAACACCTAGAGCCCTTGCGTTCTCTTGGGCAACATCAAGGGCCTCGGTCGAGATATCTGTCGCCACGACATCTGCAGCCGGCAATTCAGCTGCCATCGTGACCGCCAGAACTCCGCTGCCGGTTCCGACGTCCAGGATTCGTGGCTTCTCGATGCGACACTCGAGAATGCGCAGGAGTGCCTGTTCGACTAACAGTTCCGTTTCGGGTCGTGTAATAAGCACGCGGCTGTCAACGACGAAATCCCTGCCGTAAAACTCGATTCGTCCCGTTATGTATTGAACCGGCTCCCGTCGAACTCTTCTGGCGATGAACTCATTGAGCCTGAGCTGCGCGCCTGAATCGACGTGACTTGCAGATCGCGTTAGCAACTCGGCATGAGAGAGATCAAGCGCGGCTCTGACGAGGATTCTCGCCTCAAGCGCTGCGTCAGGGATACTGTTCAGCTCTAGCGACTGCCTGGCATTTGCCAGAGACTCGGCAATGGTGGAAGTGTCTGCTTGCATACGGTGAAGCTCAGGGAGTAGATCGAAAAGCCCGTACGGGCAATCTGTCCACCATCAGCCCGTGGAAGCAACCGCTGCTAGTTTGCGTGCCTGCTCCTCGGCCAGTAATGCATCGATAAACCCGTCAATCTCGCCCCCCAGGACACGGTCAAGTTGGTGGCTTGTGAAACCGATCCTGTGATCGGTAACGCGACTCTGCGGGAAGTTGTACGTCCTGATTTTTTCGGAGCGGTCTCCGGTTCCAACCTGTGATTTACGGTCGGCAGCTATCTCACTCTGCTGCTGTCTGATCTGCTCGTCCCAGAGTCGAGATCGCAGAATTTCCATAGCTTTCTGTCGGTTTTGCAGCTGTGACCGTTCGTTCTGACAGGTGACCACAATACCGGTCGGAATATGTGTCAACCGAATGGCAGTTGCGACCTTGTTTACGTTCTGACCGCCCGCACCACCGGAGTGGTAGACATCGGTCCGAATATCGATGTCATTGATCTCAAGGTCAACCTCCTCGGCCTTTGGCAGTACAGCAACAGTAGCAGTGGAGGTGTGTATTCGACCCTGCGATTCAGTTGTCGGCACACGCTGAACGCGATGCACTCCGCTTTCCAGCTTCAGTCTCCGGAAAGCGCCGTCACCGGAAACTTCAAAAATCACCTCTTTTACTCCGCCAACTCCTGTCTCGTTGCTGTCCAACACATCGAACTTCCAGCTGTTCGCCTCGGCGAATCTCTGGTACATCCGTAGAAGATCGGCAGCAAACAATCCCGCTTCGTCGCCACCCGCGCCAGCTCGTATTTCAATCACGGCGTCAGCTTGCTCGGTTGCGTCTCGAGGGATCAATGCAGCTTGGATCTGCTCTACCAGAGGCGCGATCTGGCCGTCGAGTTCGGTGATCTCAGCACGGGCCATGTCAAGAATCTCGCCATCCGTCTCTTCATCCAACAGAGACTTGGCCTGCTCGAGATCATTGCTCGCTGTCTCGTACTCACGCCACAGATCAACGACACTCTGCAGTTCGCTGTATTCGCGGCCAAGGCGCCGCATTGCGTTTACATCTTGGGAGGTTTCCGGGAGCGAGAGGAGGCGTTCCACTTCGGCGTGGCGATCGGAGATCTCTCCGAGCCGATTCAACATGGATTCTTGCATTATTCGAGAATAGCACGTGCTATCGCCGTAGGGTCTACGGAGGGTGTCACGCGGGATGGCTAGCCGTTGTGATTTTGCCGAAGACGATTGGCAACTGCGTCCAACGGGATCTCAACCTGCGGTGCGTCGCCCTGCATCGGCTTCACAGAGGCGCTACCTGCCTCTAGTTCTCGCTCACCCAGAATTACGGCGTGAACGGCACCAACTTGATTTGCATACCGCATCTGCGCCTTGAACGATCGGGCAGGCGCGAGAACCGTCGCTATCTGGCTGGACCTCAGTTGCGTGGCGAGCCTGGCCGCTGCCTGTCGCGCAGCGCCGACGCTCACGATCACCGCATCAAGTTTGTCATCTGGCGGTATCGCTATCTCCTGCGCTTTTAGCTCCAGGATTATTCGCTCGATGCCTGATCCGAAACCGATTCCCGGCGTTGGTGGGCCTCCCAGGATCTCAATGAGTGGGTCGTACCTGCCACCCGCAAGCATCGTGCCCTGACCTCCGGCGTCCTTCGGCTCGAACTCGAAAACGGTCCTGTTGTAGTAGTCGAGCCCGCGAACCAGCCGGTGATCAATCTGGTAGTTAAACTCCGGATATATCTCTTTCAGGCCGTCAAAGAGTGCAAGCAGTTCATCCCAGTGAGCCTGTGACTCTGAGCCGAGGTGATCTATCGAACGCGGGGCATCCGCTCCGATTTTGCGTGTCACCCTCTCTTTCGAGTCGAGAAGCCGAAGTGGGGCACGCTCAAGCCGCGCCAGGTCTACCTTTGGTAGCTCATCTGCAAAGCGGGAGAAGTACTCGTGCAGTTTCTCAAGGTACGGTTTCCTCTCTTCGGGATCAGCGAGTGAGTTCAATCTGAGCGTGAAGTCACTTATTCCCAGTTGACGGATGTAACGAAACCCAAGTTCGACTACTTCAGCATCGACCGTCGCAGAAGCATCCCCGATAGCTTCGGCGCCGAACTGGTTGTGCTGACGTAGCCGACCAGCCTGTGGTCTCTCGTAACGGAACATCGGCGCAAGGTAGAACTGACGGACCGGCTGAGGCAGGTTCTGCATCCCGTTTTCGATGTAAGCCCGGCAGACAGATGCAGTACCTTCCGGTCTGAGGGTCAGTGAGTCGCCGCCAAGGTCATCAAAGGAGTACATCTCCTTTTGAACAATGTCGGTTTCATCGCCAACACCTCGCTGAAACAGGTCCGTGGGCTCAATCAACGGCGTATCGACGCGTCCGTACCCGAACTCAGCGGCTACAGTCTGCGCTGTCTTTCGCACGAAGTTCCAGTAAGGCTGGTCTTCCGGCAATATGTCCTGGGTTCCGCGAGGTTTTTTGAACACGTGGGAGTGCGCCTTGTCGATTGCGACTGTGTCCGACAGCCGATCATGTCTTCGCTCGAAGAATGGTACTCCAAGCGGTTCGAGAGCCAGAGGTGCGGGAGCAGACTGGTCGAGATCATTACGCTATAAGCCAGATTCCGGCGGTACCAGAGTTCGGTATAAATGCACTGATCTGCTCATACCAACCGAAACCTTAGCTGCCCAGTCCCGCCATCTGGTAGATCTTGCCTTCAGTCTTGATGGCCGGGGCGTAGATCATCCGGGCGTTGTGCATCTCTCGAATCGTCTCAGCACCCGCATATCCCATCGAGACACGGAGCGCACCGACGAGGTTTTCAGTTCCGTCAGTCTTTGACGAAGGTCCGTACAGCAACTGGTTCAGTGAGTAGTGAGTACCGACTGAGAGTCTCGTGCCCCTCGGGAGCGAAGCATGGGGTGTTGCCATGCCCCAGTGGACCCCATGCGCGGGAGCTTCCGTCGTCTTGGCGAATGGTGATCCAATCATCACCGAGTCAGCACCTGCGGCAAAAGACTTGCAGACATCCCCACCTGTGCGGATTCCGCCATCTGTGATGATAGGGACGTACCTGCCAGTCTCGTCGAAATAGTCGTCCCTGGCTGCGGCACACTCGATAGTCGCCGTTACCTGCGGGACGCCGATTCCGAGTACCTCACGGCTAGTACAGGCGGCGCCGGGGCCGACTCCCACCAGCACGCCGTGAACGCCCTGCGCCATCATCTCTTTCACAACGTCGTAAGTTACCGTGTTGCCAACGAGTATCGGGATGTCCAGCTGATCGACCAGCTTGGAAAGAACGAGGCCTTCGAGGGAACGTGAGTTGTGCCGCACGGTGACGACAGTACCCTGAACGACGATCGCGTCCGCTCCAGCTTCTGCCGCCAGGGGAGCAAGTGTTTTCGTGCTTGCGGGAACGAACGATACTGCGGCTGTTCCGCCACCTTTCTTTATATCTTCAACCCGTTTGCCAACCAGTTCCGGTTTGACTGGCTGAGAGTAGATCTTCTGCATCAACGCAGTAGCAGCTTCACGTGGAGTCTCAGCTATCTCCTGGTAGACAGGGTCAGGATCTTCGTACCGGCTGTGGATGCCGTCCATATTCATGACAGCGACTCCACCGGCCTTACTCATCTCGATTGCGAAATTCGTATCGACGACCGAGTCCATTGCCGAAGCCATGAACGGAATATCCATCTTAATGCCGTCAAAGCTCGTCGAAATGTCGACCAGTTCGGGGTTGAGGGTAATGTCCCCCGGTACAATCGCTACGTCATCGAATCCGTAGGCCTGTCGCAGTTCTTTGAGTTCACGGGCCAACTTGGTACACCTCTTTATTCGAGACTTTGTCCGACCCTGGCGAAGGTCGTTTATTGCATTTCGTGCAGCGTACGTTTTACCGGTCAGTCGTCATTTAAGCCACGCCTTCGGGGAAGACTGGCTCGTACCTACGAAATCCGCACGTAAAAATTCAGAAAAGTATACGCCCATCGTCAAGCACATTGGCCTTTCGTTTGAGGTGATGACGCCTATTCTCCGAAATCAGTTCGACACGATGCAGACACCAAATTGGCTGGCAACAGCCGACTGACCCAACGTGGGGCATAATCGAACCTGGAGATCGTGTTTCCTGTTGCCGTTTGAGCCGGGCGACTGATCTCCAGTGCATAGAGAAAGAGGATTCTTTTGCCGCACTTCACAAGTGTCAGCGGATCAATTACCGATGTTGCAGGCATCACCGTGGGGCACTACACCGATACTGAAAACGGCACTGGTTGCAGCGTCGTTTTGACTGAAGATCCCGCGACGGCGGGTATTGAGGTCAGAGGTGCTGCGCCTGGAAGCAGGGAAACTGAACTGCTTCATCCGCTTGCTGCGGCTCAGTGGGTCAACGGCGTGATGCTCACCGGCGGCAGCGTGTTCGGACTTGACGCACCGGGAGGTGTGATTCGATTTCTCGAAGAGCACAAAGTCGGTCTGCAGTTCGGAAGGATGCGCATTCCGCTTGTCCCCGCAGCGGTGGTCTTCGACCTGGCGTTTATCAACTCGGCGGTAAGACCGAACTCAGAAAACGGTTACTCGGCAACAGCGAGTGCAAGCAAGGAGTTTCAACGAGGATCGGTGGGCGTTGGCACGGGTTGCACGGTAGGGAAGATTATGGGGGCCGAGAGATCATTGAAGGGTGGCGTCGGTACTGCCTCTGTAAAGCTGAGCAATGGGACGACAGTCGGTGCACTTGTAGCGGTGAATGCGGTCGGCGACGTGGTCGACCCTGCAAACGGAGAACCTGTCGCTGCTCCGCTGAACGAGAACAGAGACGGCTTCGAAAGCACGATCGATACACTTTTAAACTCTCCGCCCAGGCAACGTGGGTTCTTCAGGAACACGGTCATCGGCGTCATAGCTACCGACGCTCGCCTGGACAAGATAGGCGCATCGAGACTGGCGATAGCTTCGCAAGACGGGATTGCCATGGCGGTCCGGCCTTCACATACCCAGAACGATGGCGACACCGTGTTCGCTCTGGCGACGGGTAAGAGCGGTGTCGATGGAAACCTGGATGCTCTTCATGCAGCAGCCTTACAGGCCACGACCGGGGCGATCCTGGATGCAGTATTTAGCGCCACCTCACTAGGAGGAATTACTGCACTGAGAGATCTGCCGATGGGCGAGCATCTGATGGAGCGCTGGAATGGTTGAAAACGACGAGCAGCGATCGATTCTGAATCTTTCTAAGGAGACGTCAGTTGGATTCGTGGGCGCTGGGCGACTCGGTTCCAGCCTTGCAATCGCAATGGCTCGAGCCGGATATCGCGTAGCAGCCCTTTCGAGTCGGCGTGTGTCTCATCAAGATTGGCTGAAATCTCGGCTTCCTGACGCGTCGATTTACGCCGAGCCAAGTGACGTGGCTGCTCGATCGGACATCGTCTTCATCACAACTTCAGATACGGCGATACAGGAGATCGCAGAATCTATTGTGTGGCGATCTGGTCAGATAGTCGTTCACTGCTCAGGTGCTGCATCACTAGAGGTACTGGATTCTGCTGCTTCGAGCAGCGCATCCATTGGCGGGTTTCATCCGCTGCAAACGTTTCCGAGTCCGGACTCAGCAGACTCTTTTCAGGGAGTCACATTTGGAGTCGAATCGCAAGATCAGGATCTTTCGAAGTGGCTGATCTCCCTCGCATCAGAACTGGGTGGTCGCGCCTATCCACTGACCGCTGAGCAGCGTCCGGCGTACCACGCAGCTGCTGTGATGGCGTGTGGTCTGTTGGCTGGATTGACCGGCCTGGCTGCAGAGATCTGGGCGTCCACAGGCGGCATTTCCAGGCAGCAAGCACTGGAGTCTCTTGTACCGCTTGTGAAAACGACTGCAAATTCCGTGGGCGAAAATGGCCTACCGAATGCTCTAACCGGCCCGTATGTTAGAGGAGACGTAGAAACTGTCCGGGCGCATCTTGCGGCATCTTCAGCGGTTTCGGCTGAGCTAGGAGCCGCATATTCTGCCCTGGCGGTGGCGGCACTGCACATTGCCAGGGAACAGGGCAACCTGACCCCCGAGGCCGAAAGCAGCATCAAAGATATATTGAAAGCCACCCTGCAATCGAATTGTGAGAGAATAGAACAGGCGTGAACAGTAAGCCCGACGGTGAGCTACAGGCAACCGATCGGCAGGAGGAATTCATGCGACCACGCAGGATCACTACACACAAGATCCAGGCGATGAAGGCCCGAGGCGAGCGCATCCCGATGGTGACCGCCTACGACTACACTCAGGCCCAGATCGTCGAAGCTGCCGGCATCCCGATGATTCTTGTCGGCGACAGCCTTGGCAATGTTGTTCTCGGTTTTGACTCAACGATCCCTGTCACCGTTGAAGATATGGTTCGCCATTCGGCAGCCGTAGTTCGAGGTGCCGATACTCCGCTCATCGTGGTGGATATGCCGTTCATGAGCTACCAGGTCGATGCCGAAACGGCATTGCGAAACGCCGGAAGGCTGCTCCAGGAGGGCGGGGCGCAAGCGGTCAAGCTAGAAGGCGGCAAACCCGTCGCCCCGATCATCCGTCGGCTTACCGATGCCGGTGTTGCTGTAATGGGTCACATTGGCCTGACACCTCAGTCGGTCCACAAGCTAGGCGGGTACCGAGTCCAGGGTAAGACCGATCGCTCGGCTGACGTCTTGATAGAAGACGCTTTGGAAATTCAAGAAGCCGGCGCGTTCGCTATTGTGCTCGAGCTGATCCCAGTTGAACTGGCAGCAGAAATCACCGAGCGGCTTGATATTCCAACTATTGGTATCGGAGCAGGTCTGCACACAGATGGCCAGGTACAGGTCCTCTACGACATGCTCGGTCTTAGCCTCGGGTTTAAGCCGAAGCACGCCGGAAACTATGCGAGTCTTGGTGAGACGGCTAAAGACGCGATAGAACGGTATGCAGCCGATGTGAAAACTGGCTCATTCCCCACTTCTGCTCAGTCGTTTCATGTAGATAAACAGGCGTCTGAGAGTTCAGAATCAACTCGCTCTCTGTCCAGTCCCTACGGCTCCGGCAACTAGGCTGATTACGACATGCGCGTGATCGAGACAGTCC
>JAJCYX010000425.1 GCA_029262715.1 Chloroflexota bacterium | reverse complement strand
GACATCATCACGGTGCATGTACCTCTGAACTCTCAAACAACGAAGATGTTCTCAACCCGTGAGTTTGCCGCCATGAAGAACAGCGCAGTCTTCATCAACACGTGTCGAGGTCCGGTGCAGGATGAAGCAGCGTTGATTGAGGCGTTGCAGGACGGCGAGATCGCAGCCGCAGGGCTCGATGTGTTCGAACAGGAACCAACACCGCTGGACAACCCGCTGCTTCACATGGACAACGTGGTTGTTACACCGCACCTTGCTGGTTCAACGCAGGAGCGTGTGGACCGAGCGCTGGTGTTTTCATTCGAGAATGCCCGGCGTGTGCTCAATGGCGAGAAGCCGCTTAACGCCGTGGAGCTGATGGACTGATCAAAGCACAAGAACGGCCCGCAGCTTTACTGATCGATCTGGACGGAACTCTGCTGGATGGAGATGACTGGATCTCCGACCGTGATGTTGCCGCAGTTCGTGATGCTGCAGACAAAATTCCGGTCGCCATCGCATCCGGTCGAATCCTTGAAGACGTCGGCCACTTCGCCCGCCTACTCGGCCTGCACGGTCCACAAGTTTGCGACAACGGCGCTCGATTAATTGATCCGCTCACTGGTCGCACGCTTTCAGATCTGACGATCGCTCCGAGTCACGCCCGCGACCTCGTTGATCGGCTCGAGAAGGAAGACGCCAATTATTTCGCTGTCGATTCAGGACGGACTGTTCGCTCGGCGGCGGAGTTCAGCGAGTGGCGCGTATCAGTGATCACGTCTGCTGTTACGGACAAGAGCGATGCAGAGCGAATCGCTCGAGAGCGTTCCAACTCCGGAGTTACTGCGGTTGGCAGCCGTGGTTCCAGCGGTCAGTGGTATGTGAACTACACGCACCGGGACGCTCACAAAGGCCATGGTGCGCGGCTGTTTAGCGAGCAGGTTGGAGTCGACCTGGACCTTGTGATGGCGATTGGAGACGGTCTGAACGACCTGCACATGTTCGAGGCCGTTGGCCTCCCGGTTGCAATGGGCCAGGCGTCGGACGACATAATCCGAATGGCACGGCACGTAACGGGTTCGTTGGAGCAGGACGGAGTGGCTCAGGCCATCGAGCGGTTCGTGCTTTAGCTCGGGACGCGTGCCTCGAAACCAGCTAGTCGTCCAGGCTGTCAGTCGAAAGTCCGGACTTTTTGCCGATATTGGTCTCGTTGTCTGGGTCAGCGCCCGTGTCTGCGTCAGGGTTGAACTCTTCTTCAGGCTGGCCACTTCCACCTCGCCTGCGCAATACCCGCACGCCTGCCGTCAGCGCTGCTCGCCACGAAGCAAGCTCACCTCTGACCGCATACCTGATACGGCTGCCGTATTCACCAAAGTTCCTGAACTTCTTCTGGCGGCGTCGAACGAGAGTGCGGCGGTGAGTATTTCGGATATCGATCAGCTCTCGCATCAGGCTGCGTTTCAGCAGTCTCGCAGCCTCGTCAGGTGAAGCATGCGCGCCTTCTGCTGGCTCAGCAATCACGTCGTCGATGATGCCCATATCGAGACAGTCATCGGACGTGAGTTTGAGCGCCCTTGCGACGTCCCTTGCTCGGTCGCTGTCACGCATCTCGGTCCGTGCGCCCTGTTCAGGAGAGATCGGTGTATATATCGAGTTTTGCAACATCAGCACGCGGTCGGACACGCTAAATGCCAGCGCTGCCTCTGACCCGCCTTCGCCAATCAGCACTGAGATCGTGGGAACCTCGGCCGAAGCCATCGTGTCGATCATGTTCGCCATCGAGATCGCCAGGCCGCGATGCTCCTGCTCAATCCCAAGCCTCGGACCGGCGGTGTCGACGATAGAGATCACAGGCAACCTGAAGCGCTGTGCGAACTTCACGGCGCGGGTAGCCTGCCGGAAACCTTCTGGAAGAATGTCGCCACGTCTGCCGCCATGGTCGTTAATGCTCGGTTCAGTAGATTTCTGCTGGCCGATCACCACCACGGACTCTCCGGCAAGTCTTGCCAGGCCGATGATCACCGACGGGTCTTGACCCGAGACGCGATCCCCGTGCAACTCGACGAAGTTGGTAAATATGTTCTCGATATAGAAGCGCGCTCGCGGCCTGTCTGGCCTTCGGGCAAGCTGCACCATCTCCCACGGCTCCCTGGGCGTTAGCTCCGGGCGCGGTGGCCTCGATCGTCGGGATGCGGCAAGTTTGAACTCAGGTGATAGCAGGTCGAGTGTCGACGCTAGCTCGTGCTTGAGTGATTCGCGGTCGACTACGCGGTCGATCAGGCCGGCGTGGAAATAGGTCTCGGAAGAGTACTGGTCGTTCTCAATCCTGCTGTCCGCTGCCTCTTGTATCTCCCTGAACGGTGCGAAACCTATATGAGCGCCCGGCTCTGCGAACAGCACATCAGCGAGCGATGCAAAGCTGCCAAGGACCTGACCCGTTGCTGGGTTGCCGAGAACGGCTATTAGCGGCATGCCCTTCTTATGCAGCGCGTTAACGGCGATCACCGTTTTCGCCATCTGCATTAGCGACAGCACGCCTTCCTGGATGCGAGCGCCTCCGCTCGTCACCATGACGACGGCAGGCAGCTTCTTTCGTGCCGCCATCTCAAGCGCCAGCGCAACCTTCTCGCCAACCACAAGGCCCATGCTTCCGCCAAGGAACCCGAAGTCCAGGATGATTACAACTGACTCCGTGCCGCCGATGCTGCACGTTCCGGTAACTGCGGCCTCTGTCAGACCCGTACGTGTCTGGTCTTGTAGCAGCCGAACGCGATACGAAGCGCGAGGAGAGAATTCGAGCGGATCGAGTGACTGAATCCAGGTGCTGGACTCTTTGAATGTGCCTTCGTCCGCAAGCGCAGCGATCTGTCTGCGAGCCGAGATGGAGTAGTGATATCTGCAGCGTGGGCAGACGCGCAGGCGTCGGTAGACCGCTGATGTCGTTAGATCAACTCCGCAGACGATACAGTCGGACCTCAACCCTTCAAGCTCAAGCGGTGACTGCTCGCTCAGTTCACCTGAGGAGCTGTTCAACTCGTCTGGTCCATTTGGGAATATTGGAGTGGTGTTGCTCATTGAGCTGTTTCGGTTCGTGAGCAGACAACGGGAGGATCGAACCTCACCTCGTCAAATGCCCGCCAGACCGTTTATTAAGCGGCAAGACTGTCACTATTGTATGACCAGCGTCAAAGGTGGAACTGGATGTTGACACTAATAGAGTGGTTAATCGTGGTTGATTGTACGGTTGCCAGAGGGTAACTCGGCCGCGTTAACCGTACGAAAGGCCTGTTTACAGACCTACGCCCCAACGACCTGTCTAGGCTTGCCCGGCTCACCGGGTCCGACCACTCCAAGGTCCTCGAGTTCGTCCATGAGTCTCGCAGCTCTCGGGTAGCCGATGCGCAATCTTCGCTGCAACAGAGATGTCGAGAGTGTTTTCTGGGAGGTTGCGAGGCCGCGGGCCGAATCCACAAGCGAATCGCCAGACGACTCATACTCGCTATCGACTATCGCCTCGTCCTCCATCTCGACCTCAAGCTCCGGTAGTGTCGGGCCTCTCACAGCCTTCCACATCTTGACCGTTGACTCGATTTCGCTATCCGCCAGGAATGCACCCTGCACGCGCTCAGGCTTCGCCTTGTCTATCGGCAGATACAGCATGTCTCCACGACCGAGCAGCTTCTCACCGCCAGTGCTGTCGAGAACTGTGCGGGAGTCTATCTGTGACATTACGGCGAAGCTGATCCTGCTTGGGAAGTTCGCCTTGATAAGCCCCGTGACGACATCGACTGACGGTCGCTGGGTTGCGACCACCAGGTGTACGCCGGTTGCACGACCAAGCTGTGCCAGCCGAACAAGCAGTCTTTCGACTTCGTTGGCCGCTTGCAACATCAGGTCGGCCAGCTCATCTACGAGGATGACTAGATACGGCATCTTCTCGCTTGAGCGTTCGTTGAACGAGACGATGTTCTTTACGCCAGCCTTTTCCAGGACCTTGAATCGTCCCATCATCTCGGCGATCAGGGCTTTCAGCGTTGCGACGGCACGATCAGCTTCGACCACTACGGGTGTGTATAGATGCGGAATGCCTGCGTATGGCGTTAACTCAACCCGCTTCGGGTCGATCATAACCAGGCGAGTCTGGGCGGGAGAGCGACTCATAAGCAGACCGGTGATGATTGCGTTCATACACACACTTTTTCCTGAACCGGTTGAACCGGCGATCAGTGTGTGCGGCATGCGGGCGAGGTCTGCGAATACCGGCTGACCTCCGCTGCCGAGGCCGAGCGGCACCGGAAGTTGAGCCTTCGACTCAAACCGTTTCCATTCGTCGGTCTCCATCACTGAGCGCAGCGTTACGGGAGTTGGCTTGGAGTTCGGGACTTCGATCCCAACCACCGACTCACCGGGTACGACAGGTTCGAGCCTGATGTTCGGTGATGCCAGGGCAAGTGCAAGGTCCTTCTCCCTGTTCAGGATCATGTCCACTCGCACACGCTTGCCGGATGCGGGATCTACCTTGCCGCCCTTCCAGCCCGGTTTTAGTCCGTACATCGTCACTGTAGGGCCTGTGAACACCTGATCGATCGTCACATCGATTCCATATTCGGCAAGGCTGTTCTCAATCAACGAGCTGCGTTCGTCGATCTCCGAGCGTGTGACGCCTCCCTGTGGAGCTCTCTTCAAGATATCGAGCCTCGGGAGCGGCCATCTGAACTGAGAAGCAGCCTGACTCAACACGGCAGTGGAGATGATTTCTGGCAGGGGCGCAGCGGCAGCAGTGTCTGGCTTGCCTCCGGGCAGGTCTCGCAGCACCAACGACTGGTCCATCGGATTTGTCGAGTCGTCACCGTCTTCCTGCGGTTCCCCCTGCAATTCCCAGGGAGCAATCTCGGTAACACTATCGCGCTCTAAATCAGAGGCGAGTCCGTGGATGACAGGTGAGACCGATTCGGTCTCTAGGTCAGGTTCAACATATTCGTCGGTCTCAGCAAGCTCGACTTCAGCGGCTGCTGCAGCCAGTGCGAACTCCTGCTGGGCAAGCCTGTCTATGCGCTCGGCGCGTCGCTTTGCAGATCGCTCGTTCCACTTACGACGACTTTCCGCTGCTGTGTGTGCGGCTGTATGTGCGGTGCGCTCCGCCGCCTGCCATGAGTGACGTGAGCCTATCGCTGTTGCACGCCAACTGAGGCGAGGCATGAAAATCGCAACAGCCGCGATAACCAGGATGAGGATTCGCACTGAAGCCGCCGCGTAGTCGAAATTCGTGACATTGAAGCGGTCCCATTCAGAAGGCCGAATTGCGATCGCTTCGCCAATGGTGCCGCCCATAGAATTGCCTGTAACGCTTCCCGGATCAGCGTTGAGCATTCCAAGGACGCCAGAAGAGGCGAATGCGATGAGCAATAGAGGTATCACATAACGCCATCTGCGGACGACCAGTACCGGATGCCAGGAGGCGAGAAACAGAAAACCGGCTGCCCAGAGTCCGAGCGGTACTACCGACCAACCGAACATCTCCTGCACCCACTCGCGTAGCGGAAACGCAGCGATAACAGCGGCAATGGCGATGAGCAAGACAACTCTGGCCGGATGGCGAAGTGCCATACGGAACCCAAGCGGGGTAATGCCGTTCAGGAGCGCTCCACTCGAGATCGATTTGGAAGCGCCCGGGGAGCGTGAAGTCTTGCTCGTCGCTTTAGATGTCAATTGTCACCGGGATCACAAGGGGTCTGCGTTTGGTCCTGCGTGTCAAATATCGTCCGACCGTGGCACGAATCAGATCCTCGAACTCACTCCACTCTAAGCGTTCGTTCGAATAACGTTCAAGCACCGGGCGTAGCTCGTCTTTCGTATCTTCGAACAGCGACTCAGCATCAGAGGCATGAACAAAGCCCATCGAAACTAGCCGTGGTTCGCCTAGGATTCTTCTATTCTTACGGTCGATAGCTAACGAGACTGTTACGATGCCCTCTCTTGATAGCGAACGTCTTTCGACTACTACGTTGCCCGCCTCATCCCAGAGCCCGAGACCGTGGACAAAGATGTGGCCTGCCTCTTCCTGATCAACTATCTCCGCACTGTTCGCAGTCAACTCCAACACGTCGCCATCGGTCAGAACCAGTGAGTTCTCTGGAGCTACGCCCTGGTCGATAGCAAGATCAGCGTGCGCTCTCAACATCCTGAACTCGCCGTGGACCGGAATGAAGTACTTCGGTCTCGTCAGGTTCAGCACAAGCCGCAGTTCCTCACGCCGCGCGTGACCAGAAACGTGAGTCATTGCCTGTCGATTTGTGATCACACGAGCGCCAAGCTGCACGAGATCATTGATCGAGTCGTTAACTGGGACCTCGTTGCCGGGAATCGTGTTTGCAGAGAGAATGATCGTGTCGTCTTCGCGAATGTTCATCTCTCGGTGCTGGTCGCGCGACATGCGGACCAGCCCCGAAGACGGTTCGCCCTGGCTCCCCGTTGTCATCACGAGCACTCTGTTGCCGGGTAGCGACTCAGCTTCCGCAGCTGAGATCATCAGCCCGTCCGGGATATGCAGGTGGCCCAGCTCTCGAGCCAGCTTGGTGTTCTCGACCATGCTTCGGCCGATTATCACCAGCTTGCGGTTGAACGCCTCAGCCGCATCTGCAACGATCTGGATCCTTGCAATCTGCGATGCGAAGCTGGAAACGATGATCCGGGCGGGTGCATTTGCGATGGCACCGAACAGTCCGTCCGTAACCTGCCTGTCCGACTCAGACGCTCCCTCTTCCTCAGCATAGGTCGAGTCTGACATCAGCAGGAACACGCCGTCGCCGCTGATGCGTGCAAGCTGTCGGAGGTCGCTTGGCTGGCCGATCATCGGGTCATGGTCGAGCTTGAAGTCACCTGTGTGAACGACTGTACCGAGGGGTGTTTCGATGGCAATCCCGCATGCGTCAGGGATGCTGTGCGTTACTTCGAACCATTCGACGCTTAAATCGCCTGCTCGCACTTTTTCGCCCGGTGTAATCGTGTTCAGTTTGGCTTCTTTGAGCAGCCCTGCGTTCTTAAGCTTGTTACGAATCAACTCAGTTGCCATGCGTGGCGCATAGATCGGAATGTTGAGCCTCTTGAGCAGGTGTGGAATAGCACCGATGTGGTCTTCATGCCCGTGCGTCACGAGAACTGCGCGTACTCGGTTGGCGTTCTCGGCAAGGTAGTCCATGTTAGGGATTACAACGTCGATCCCCGGCATGTCCACCTCAGGGAAAAGCACCCCGGCATCGACTATCACGATGTCGTTGCCGTACTCGATGACCATCATGTTCTTGCCGATTTCGCCCAGCCCGCCGAGCGGGAGGATGCGGAGCGGCAGCGTGTTTTGTCTGTTTCTTGTTGTCATATGTCACTAAATCTAGTTCAAGCCAGCGTTTCGACGGAGTAGGTGAACTGAGCGAATGTCTCAGCTTTTGGGGTAGTGATGAGTTCGAGAGAACGAACGGACAGATGAGAGCGCCAGCTAGAAAAGGGTCATCTGATCCTGTTCGCCCGAACTGTCTTCAGGTTCTTCGTTATCTGAAGATCCGGTCAGAAATGTGGTATCAGGCTCGTCTGCCAGTATCGGCGACGAGTCTTTCTGAACGGCGGACTGGACTCGGTTCCTGCCGTTTCCGGCATTCGCATTCAGCAGCAAAGACTCCCGAACCGCCTCGGGGATACGCTTCATGTCCTGTTTCAGCGTCTCATTCAGGCGTGGGTTACGCAATGCTGCGGCGGGATGATATACGGGCAGCAGGACGCGCTTTCCAATGTTGATGATCCGTCCGTGGTCATTCGAAATCTTACCCTGCGGGTAGAACCGAAGCATCGAATGACGGCCAAGCGTCACAATCACCCGCGGGTCTATCAACTCGATCTGCGCCTGGAGATACGGTAGACACGCTGCGACTTCGTCCGGTTCAGGGTCCCTGTTTCCGGGTGGTCGGCACTTGACGACGTTCGTGATGTACACATCATCCCGTAGTAGCGGCACCTGTTCGAGCAGCGAATCGAGAAGCTTTCCTGCGCGACCGATAAAGGGCAGCCCTTGTTCGTCTTCGTTCTTCCCGGGCCCTTCACCAATGAACATCACGGCTGCCGATGACGAGCCAGCGCCGGGAACAGCCTGTGTGCGCGTCTCAGCCAGCACGCACTTTGTGCAGGAAAGGACCTGGTTGGCAATCTGGTCAACGGATGACCAGGGAGATTGTTGCTCACTCAAATTTTCGCGCCTGTTCGCGCTTGTTCGCACTCAAGGGGGCTTCGGACTTGTTGACGAAGTCGTGGTTCAGCGAACTTATCACAAGCAGTGCAAGCCAGTGCAGGAACACAAGCAAACGAGGCGAGCATCGGTGCTCACCTCGTAATTTCAGAAGCAGTAGTAGCCACAGTCAACGCCTGCTAATTCTGCAGAGTCAAATGGGCATAGGTCGGGAATCTAGTCGGAGATCCCTCGGCCCTTGATGTACTCAACCGCGTCGTTAACTGTCTTGATCCCTTCAGCATCTTCGTCAGAGATCTCGAGCGGCGTGTCATCTGAGCCAAACTCTTCCTCGATAGCCATGATCAGTTCGACCACGTCAAGAGAATCTGCGTTCAGGTCCTCCGTGAAAGAGGAGTCGGGTTTCACTTCGTCAGTTTCGACGCTTAGCTTATCGGCCGCTATTTCGCGGACCCGCTCCAGAACGGTCGCCATATCTCTCATTACCTCCAGGGCCAGGACATAATCTCAGCGTCCACACGGACGCGTTCTCGATCAGATTAACTTCAAATTGCCGTACGCCGTGGCCTTTGGTACCGGCGCGACAGCGACCTATCGTAGCAGAGCACCGAGCACTCCGTTAACAAATTTTGGCGATGAATCTGAGCCGAATAGCTTCGCAAGCTCCACGGCCTCATTTACGGCGACTGCTTTGGGCGTGTTCTGACCCGGCTCCAGCTCGGCCAGTGCAATTCTCAGCACGTTGCGGTCAACGGTGCCAAGCTGGCTCACAGGGAACTCTTTCGCCACCGTGGCAATCCGTGCATCGAGCTCGGCGCGGTGCTCGCTTATGTAACCGATCAGGGCTTCCGCTTTATCGGTTTGAGCCGGTGAAAGGCGCTGGTACGCAGGCAGCCTGTCCAGGGCGCGCAAAGCAGGATGTCCAGTCAGGTCCTCTTCGTAGAGGGCCTGTAGTACCGCTGCACGAGCGCCGCGTGGGCCACGTGGAATGGTTGGGGCATGCTCACTGACAGTGCGCCCGCCGGCAAGCCTGTCTAGCTTGTCGGTGGGTTGATCGTCTTGAGATTCGGAATCGGGATTTGATGCCAGCTCTGGGTCTGGAGCCGAGTCAGGTTCGAGCTCGGGCGCAGCCGTGGCTTCGGAACTATCTGAAGGTTTCGGATCACCGTCAGTTGTTTGATCGAGAGGCATCAGTTTCTTCTCGACCATTTGAGATGTTTCAGAATTACGGTTTGGCCCGGGTTAGTAAGGACTAGCAGCCCGCTGCATAGTTCTGAACGGCTTCGAAATCACCAACGCTTGTGACCTTCGCAGACCGAACAATTCGCTTGACCATGCCAGACAGAACCTGTCCGGGGCCGATCTCAACGAACTCGGTGACGCCGCTTTCATGCATGTAGTTAATGGAGCTGTTCCACTGGACACATGACTGTAACTGTGTCTTGAGCTCGTCCTTCACTTCATCGGCAGTGGTTAGTGCTTTCGCCGTGACGTTGCCGATGATCGGCACGTCCGGGTCAGTGAACTCCAGCGAGTCCAGTGTTTCGTTAAGCCCTGATTGCGCCGGGTCCATGAGACCGGAGTGGAACGCGCCATTCACGGCGAGAGGAATTGCCCGCTTCGCCCCGCGTGCTGAGGCGAGGTCGATAGCCCTTGCCAGGCGCTGGTGCGAGCCGGAGATGATGATCTGCTGAGCGGTGTTGATGTTAGAGATGTATGCGCCGGCTTCTCTGCAAACCTCTTCAACCGTCTGCTCGTCTATGCCAATGATTGCAGCCATTCCGCCAGGCCGCTCATCGCACGCGTGCTGCATCAGGCGTCCACGCTCTACGACCAGGTTGATCGTGTCAGGAATCGAAAGAACGCCGGCAACCGCAAGAGAAGAATATTCGCCGAGGCTGTGGCCAGTCGTCATCGAAGGCAACTGCATGCAGTTGGTCGCCTCTTCCATCGCCTTCCATGCGGCGAGCGAGACGGCGGTGATGGCAGGCTGTGCGTTCTCGGTTCGAGTCAGGTCCTCTGTTGGACCCTCGAACATCACATCGGTGAGTTTGCGGCCCAGGACATCGTCAATCTCTTCGAACACTTCGCGGGCAGCAATAGAGTTCCGGTGAAGATCTTTCCCCATCCCAACAGCCTGTGAAGCCTGTCCGGGGAAGATGAATGCGAACTTCTCTGGCGTCTCGACTGGCATCGTAACGAATCTCCTGAAGCGATCCTTCAAACGATCAATAGTGAACGCTTACTAAGAACCTGAGTCCTCGGTTGCAACCGACGCAGCGGCAGTCTGCCTTGTTTCTATGAGGTTGTCCAGAGCGAACGAGCCTGGAATTGTGCGGCCCTTGTAGTTGCCGCACATTGGGCATGCCCTGTGAGGGCGAATCGTGATACCGCGGGGGCACGGACACACTGAGATTGCGGGCAGCGAAATCGCGTGATGCGAACGGTTGTGTCCGCGCTGACGACGAGTTCGTTTCTTTTTTGGTAGTGGAGTCATTTCTGTATTTCTGCCGTACGTGAGCGGCTAATTTGTCGAGTTTGACGTTCTTGCACCCAATTCGGCAAGTGACTGCCACCGCGGGTCGATGGGATTTTGGTCACACTTGCAAGCAGTTTGGTTGCGGTTGGCGAAACAGGTGGTGCAGAATCCGGCACATTCATCTTTGCAGCGCGGAGCCAGTGGCATCGTTATCGACAAAGCCTGCGCAAGAGCGTCAGTGATATCCAGCATATTTCGTGTATCGATCAACAGCGCAGGGTCGAAATCCCTTTCGACGGGAGCGGCCCTTTCGCTCATTAAATCTCGGTTTGCCGGTTCGAACTCCTCTTCAAATTCTGTCTGAATGTTTATGTTCACAGGCGCTAAACACCTGCTACAGGTGTCGTTGACCGTCGCTGAAACGGCTGCGGACACCAAAACGGTCTTGTCGGTTCTCAACAAGCGAACTGGCCCATTGACCCTGTAGAAGCGATTGAGGTCCGTGCGGATCTCACCGTTTTCTATTGTCACCTCTCTCGCCGTGCCCTCTCGGGCCGTGAGCAGACCGGCAACGTTGTAGATCATCTAATCTGTCTCCGTGCATAGGCGAGACCAATCGAATCGCAGCACGCACAAGCGGAAATTTTACGCCCCAGTGAGCACGAGCGTCAACGCGAATATCTACTTCGACGTATCAAGTTGGCGCTATGATCCATTCTGGTACGTATTGGCGACGTGGTGAACTAACGTCAATCAGGCAGGTCGCCAAGCAACTCACGGCTGATGACCAGCCGCTGAATCTCAGACGTTCCCTCGTATATTTCGGTCACACG
>JAJCYX010000424.1 GCA_029262715.1 Chloroflexota bacterium | reverse complement strand
TAATCGAAGGCGATACAGCCTTTGTTGATTTATCTGTGCGCGAAAGCTCTCGTCACAGTAAACCCTGACGGAGGTAGCAATAGTGAATCTATATCGATATAGAGGAATCATGCTGGCGCTTCTCGCTGTGGCCCTGATGGCGGCCATTGCGTGTGGTAGCAGCGATGACGACTCGTCGAGCGACGGCGGCGGGTCATCTTCTGACGGTGGCGGCGCGGCCACTGACGGAGGTTCCTCAGGTGGGGATGGCTCATCAGGAGCCACCGACGTAATCCCTCCGGGTCGTGACATCGACCGCGACAGGACCCTCATCAGCTACCTCGGTGGCGCAGAGGGACGGTTCGTTGATCACGAACTCTGGAACCCGTACGCCATCGGCGCTAACCACCAGTCAGGCCCAAACATAATCTTTGAGCCGCTGGCTTTCTTTAGCGCATTCGCAGACGAGACCATTCCGTGGCTTGCTACGGACTGGAGCTTCAATGCTGACTTCACCGAATTGACCATGAACCTCCGAGAAGGGGTTAACTGGAGCGACGGTGAAGAGTTCAATGCAGATGACGTTGTCTACACCCTGAATACCCTGAAAGACCTGAAAGAACAGGTCCGCTGGGGAACAGACATTGACAACGCGATGAACAGAGCCGAGAAGACGGGCAGCCACCAGGTGAAGGTATTCCTGGACCGCCCGGACCCACGGTTCATGTTCCTCCTGACGTACAAGTTCGACATCGGCGTCTACATGGTTCCTGAGCACCACTACAATGGCCAGGACTGGACGACGTTCAAGGACTTCGACCCTTCAAAGGGCTTCCCTCTCTCCACTGGACCGTGGCAGGTGGTTTCCGGCTCGCCAGAGCAGAAGATCATCGACCGCCGAGACTCATGGTGGGGTGAAGGTCAGTCAGACCTGAAACAGTACGCCAAGCTGCCGGAGCCAGAGCGGATCATCTATCTGCCAACTCCAGACCAGACGGCACGTGCGCAGGCTCTGATTGCTGACCAGGTTGACTACTCCTCGATGACGACTCCGGCCGTTATCAAGGACGTTCTTGGTCGCAACTCTGACCTGGTCACGCACACCGGTACGGATAACCCGGTGGGCTACGTTGACTGGTGGCCAGTTTCGCTGGCGTTCAACGACTCAGGTAAGTTCGGTCCTTACGACAACCCTGACGTTCGCTGGGCATTCAGCAAGTACCTGAACCGTGAAGAGCTGAGACAGGTAGCGTACGACGGTGCAGCGGCGTTCAACCCGCTGACGATGCCGCAGTACCCGCCTCTACAGCCATACTTCGACGCCATCGCACCTCTGCTTGCAGAGCGCGACACGACGGAGTACAACCCAACTGAGGGTGACGCTCTTCTCACCGGCGCAGGCTTTGCCAAGAACAGTGACGGGATCTGGGCCGATGCCCAGGGCAACACGATCAACTGTGAAATCATCGGATTCAGCCCCTGGGTTGACCTCGGTCCTATCACGGCTGAGCAGTTGCGCCAGGCAGGCATCAACGCCAGCTACATTCAGCCACCTGATGCTTCCAGCCGAATGGCTGAAGGTAACTTCGAGTGCCTGATGTTCGGCCACGGCGGTTCAGTCCGTGACCCGTACTTCACGATGAAGCTTTACCAGTCTGCTTCGGTTAACGTACCGGGTGGACACCAGGTGAACTTCTACCACTGGGAGAACGCCGAGTGGGACCGCCTAACAGACGAGATCGCTAAGACCTCGCCTGACGACCAGGCAGCTGTGATCGAGCTCTACAAGGAAGCAATGGAGATCTGGCTGGAAGAACTGCCAGACGTGCCTATCCTTGAGTTCTACCACCGCATCGTGATGAACGAAGCGCGTTGGACAAACTGGCCGCAGGGTACAGACACGACCGGTTACGTGAACGAGGCCTCATGGCACCTCACGTGGTCGCTGGTTCTGCACAGCATCGAGGCAACCAACTAGGTTTCTTCGAGGTATGACGGAATAACGAAGACCCCGCTGGAGGCAACTCCAGCGGGGTCTTTCTTTGTTGCTGTTTTTCCGTGAGGCAACGAACAAGCAGCGGATACGTTCAGCGCCAGATGATTGAAGTCAGGCGAGAACTATGCGGTATCGGACGATGCCGCAGGTCGCACACTCAGGCGACGGCAGAGCGGCTACACGCACTCTCATGGATAAGCTGGAGGGCAGGGGAACGGACCGGAGGGGACCAATGAGTAGGTGTCCAAGTGACCAGATAACTAAAGGCGCTCGCACGGTCGCCGTGTGAACTGACCATAAGCTGCTGCGTTGCTCTGCATAACTACTCAACTGCTACGCCCGTGTCCGTCGCCTTCATCTGGAAGCGAGCAACTGCTCCGATGGGCAGCCGATCCGGGAGTATCGCTCACCGAGTGACTGCCTGAAGCGGTGCATAGGCCGGCGCAGGTGGTCTGTACAGGAATCACAGGACGCTGCGGTATACCCTCTGCTGCCGCTCCGCTGAGCGAGGGCGAGTGCACACAGACACGCAGGCATTGCCAGAACATAGCCAGCGGTAGCGAGTTCTGGAGTCACTGACACCCTTCGACGGTGTTCTCGTTGCGCTTTGGATGTTCGGCCAATCGGCGCGAGAACCTCTCAGTCAGAATCGAATCTAGACGGGGACAAATCGGGCGAGATCACAACGTTGCAATAGCCAGTTCGCTCCGAAATGCCCACCTGCCGCCGCCTAGCCGAGCTGGTCAGTCATCACTTCGCAGGTCTCTAAAGCCTCTTCCGAAGTCTTGCCCTCGCAGAGAAGGATCATGTTCCCGAGGATAATGAAATCACCGTAGCGAGCGGTGTAGTTGCATCCGGAATGCGCCACGCTCCTATTGCACTGTCGGCGGTCGTTGGAACCTTCATCCCAGATCACGTCATCCCCAACAACCAGGGCATCCTCGCCCGCAACCGACTCCGCCCAGCTAACCCCCATTGAGACAGCATCCGCGTGTGATGCGTAGAGACGCACTTCATACTCTTTTTGGTTGAGCAGAGCGTTCCAGGCGTCAACAGCGCCCGGAAGGTCAGTCACGTCGTACTGCTTCGGAGTCTTGGCACCAGCTATTGCCTTGATTTCTTCGATGGAATATGTGCGGCCGTTGTCCAGGACTGTTTGCCCCACGCTACTTGTGGAGCCGCCTCCTGCTGCTACACCACCGCCGTCAGAAGACGAGCCGCCATCGTCCGAACCGCATGCAACTAGCGCTATCGTCAGTGCGGAGAACAGAACGGCTAACGCCGTCGAACGGGCTCGGATTCGATAATGCATAACTCGTGCCTTTACTTCTGACAGCGATACGACGCGTGTGACCAAATGTTACGCGCTCAACCGGGCACACGTGACAACTCTGCGGACAAGACACAAGGCCGCAACGCTACGGTTAACGGCCCGCGTCTTCACCAGGCGCAGATTGAACTAGGCTCCGGTAGTTGCGATGGCCGAAAGAATGTCTTCGCAGTTGTCGAGAGCACCAGCTGAGTCCTTACCCTGACACAACAGAACCATGTTGCCACGAATCACATAGTCACCATACTTGGCGTTGTCGCACTTGCCGGAGTGGTGTCCGCCGTTACCGGCACACTGGCGCCGCTGTGTGAGTCCAACATCCCATCGCTGCACATCTTCAAGAATGACAGCGTCCTCACCGCTCGACTCGTCAGCAAAAGAGACACCGGATTCCAGAGCAACCTGGTGTGACGGGTACAGGCGAATCTCGAACTCCTTGCGGTTGTAAGGATCGGAACCGAAGAAGCCGTAGTAGGCCTCAGTAGCGCCCTCAAGGCCAGTCACATCGTAGTCCTTGTTCTTCTTGAACCCGGCGGCAACGAACTGATCAATATTG
>JAJCYX010000423.1 GCA_029262715.1 Chloroflexota bacterium | reverse complement strand
CACGAAGGATCCTCTTCACTCTCCCAGATGTGCCGAACGCCCTTGAAATATTCGCTCTGCTGCAACTCATCGAGCGTTGCACCGACGTTCGGGTCTTTCAGGTCGACCCACCCGACGACACCGGCCACAAAGTCAGTCTCTTCGGCAATTTCCAGCAGCCATTGAGTCTCTTCCACCGTCTCTGCAGCCTGCACGATGACGGTGTGGTCGACGCCCGCGGATTGGATAAGCGGCTTCAGTTGGTTCGGCCCGAATGTGACAGCAAGCGGACTTCCTTCGCCCATCCACGGATAGTCGAACTTGTTCAGGTCCCAGAAGTGGTGATGGCTGTCAATTACGGGCGAATCGCTCATGTGGTCTCCGGTGGTTGCGCCGAGTGTTGGTAGAGCCGGGCTGATCACGAGTTAAAGATTATGGACGATAGCGTGGCCGGTGTTAAGCGAAACCGGTGTCGTTCGCTGTCACTGTGGACGACACCAATCCTCATTCTGAATAAAGTTGGCTCATTTGAGATCATCAAATGATCGCAGCAACCCTCTTCGTCCTGTGCCAGTGCGAAGGACCCGGTGTCCGGGTCTTACTCAGATACAAGTCTTGTCACCGCCGAGGCATGTCGGTAGGTGCGCTCCTGTCATTCTGAACTCGATTCGAAATCTCTCGGGAGAGCGTGCGACATCAAAAACGTGGCACGGCGTCCAGATCCCTTGACCCGCGAGCGGGTACCCCGGCTCAGGACGAAGGTGGACGCAGCCACATCAAATCTCACGGCTACTCGTGAAACACCGCAAAACGCCGCACGCGGCCTACCAGTTCGTGAACGCGCCGTCGCTCCTGAGTAGCCTTGGTGTGAAGGACTTCGAATCGGTGACCGAATTCGCAGCCGCTACATCTTCATCAAGCTCCACACCAAGCCCCGGAACATCAGGCGCCCAGGCGTAGCCGTCCTCCCACTCGATCTGCTGCGGGAACAGGTCAGTGGCAAACGTGCCCGGCTGGCGCGGCATCTCCTGCACACCAACGTTCGTTGACGCCATGCAAAGCTGTACGCACGCTGCGGCGCTCACAGGCCCCAGCGGGTTGTGCGGCACGATATCGATGTAGTGCGTCTCGGCCCAGTGCGTGATCTTCAATGCCTCCGTAATACCGCCAGCGATGCAGAGATCGATACGTGCATAGTCGATCCATTCGTTCTCGATCACCTCCCTGAACCCCCACTTCGATCCCCACTGTTCACCAGCGGCGATGGGCAGGTTCACCTTTTCGGAAACCTTCTTGTAGCTGGCCGCATTCTCGGAACGAATCGGATCCTCGACAAAAAACGGCTTGAACGGCTCAAGCTCTCTGCACATCTGAATGGCATGGGTAGTGTCGATGCGCGTGTGCAGGTCGAAGCAGATCTGAATGTCAGGCAGGGCAGTGCGCACGGCCTCCATCGCCTGGACGCTCACCTTGATGCCGTCACGTGGGTCAAGAATGCCGGGCTCGGTGAGATCACCGTGAGTTGGCGGCTGGTGCCAGCGCGCGAACTTCCATCCTTTGTCCCAATGCTCTTTAGCGCTATCAACCAGCTTCTCGATGGTCGCCCCGCCGATATGCGGGTAGCAGATGACCTTGTCGCGCACGGGGCCGCCCAGCAGCTTGTAGACAGGTTTCTCGACCGATTTACCCTTGATGTCCCACAGCGCAATGTCGATAGCGCTGATGGCGCATGAGTAGACGGTGTCAGCAGGAAAGAAGCCTGCTCGGAACATGATCTGCCAGAGCCGTTCCGTCTCCCATGGGTCCGAGCCAATGACGATCTCGCCAAGATGGTCGATTGCGCTCTCGATAGCGTTGCCCCAGCCACGGATGCCCACTTCACCGAGGCCCGATATGCCGGCGTCAGTATTGATCTTGATGACGTAGTAACCGCCGCGGCCCTTGGGGTCCTGAACGCGGTATTGCTTGATCTCTGTGACTTTCATGGAGTTCCTTTTCTGAGAGCCTGGATTCGAGTGAGCGTTACCGAACGAGGCGAATCTTAACCCGCCAAACAGAATGGCAGGCATCGCGAACGCTAGCGCCCCGACATCAGCAAGACGCGAACTGACCCCGGCAACAATGCCGGGGCCAGTTTCGAAGAACGAATTGTCTAAACGGTTCTACCCGTATTGCGTTAGCCGAATAACTGACGCAACCACTGTATGAGCATCTCGATCAGGATAGAGAAGGTCTCTTTCAGGCTTGACCCTACAACCCGCAGCCTTTCGCCTGAGGTCGTTTCAGAGTTCTGGTCAACCTCTGGCTCGGAAGGAGCGGAAACCACCGTCGGCTCATGCTCTGGTGTCGGTTCCGGCGTTACCTCGGGCTCTGGAGATGCAGCAGGCTCTGGGATTGCAGTGGGCTCCGGAGTAGGCTCGGCAGTTGGTTCCGGCGTCACATCAGGCTCTGGAGTTGCTGTCGGTTCCGGTGTCACCTCAGGCTCTGGAGTCGAAGTGGGCTCTGGAGCCGGTGTTGCAGTTGGTTCAGGTGTTGGGGGCGGGGTAACTCCGACAAACACTTCATCTATGTACTGATTGGGTGATGAACTATCCATACCCAACGTGCCCCATGGGCGACTGACTCGAACGGCAACCGTGTGAGTCCCTTCCGAAAGCGGAACGTTAGCGGCGAGTGAATCACCACGCGTCGTACCACTGGTTATGCTCGTGAATAGCACCTGGTCAACAACTGCATCATCCACCAGAAGTTCGAACAGTCCTCCGGTTTGGGCATCGAAGGAAGCTGGTGCTGATGCAGCCACATTTGCGGATACACCGACGACTTCACCGCCTGCGCCCACATCAAACGATTGGCGCACGCCGGCACCGGCAAATATCGCGAAATTGGCGTTTCGGCAGGCAGCATCTGTGCCGCAACCACCGCCGTCCGGGACTACTTGGCCGACGTTCAACTTCACGGCATTTGTTGTAACGCCAACGTTGGCAATATCAATCTGCTCAACCACTGGTGAGCTGCCGGTGCCGTTGGATGTGGTGAAGACTTCCCAGCCGCTGAGATCACCGGTCTCGAAATCGCCATTTGTTGGGCCGGTTGCGGCCGACGCAGATAGGGCAAACAGCCCGAGAATCGTGAGTGTCAGGAAAGGCACACTTAGTCGCTTAAGGAACATATCTCTCTCCATGGTGGCGCAGCTCGTTTCAGAAAAATTGGTTCGTCTGACGAGCGGTCGGTACTGAGTCTTGGTCAGCACCGGTACGGGACTGGAACCATGTTGTGCAAGCCAAAGTTCGACCTCAACAATGGGGCCGATGGCTTTGTGTGAGAAGAAGATGTTCGGAAGGTGTGGGCCTTCGAGGCAGTCCGGAAGACGCCTGAAATGAGCCTGTCTGGAGCAGTGTCCGGATAGCCAGAATTACTGGCTCAGTTCCCGCGCCTTGAGGACTAGCTGACGATAGTTGGGTCGAAGGGAACCTGAAGTCTCTACCCGACCAACTTGCCGATTTCCGGCTTATCCCTGGTTGCAGTGTTGTGCTTGCCTGCGAAGTTGGCGTCCGCGTACCAGAGCTCGCCGTTCCTGATTGACAGGCCGTGAACGTACGGGTCACCCGGAGCCATCGCGATTCGATCGATTTCCTTGCCCGTTTCGACGTTGTACTTCACGATCACGTTGTCCGTCGTGTGCGCACACCAGATGCCGTCGCCATCACGAGCAAGACCGTGCAGCCGGGGGAGACTGACGCGAAAGCAATCGATCTCCTTCATTCCATCATTGGGATCACAAAGAAAGATCGCCGTCGGATTAAAAGCCGTCACCCACATGCGCGCTTTGCCATCCGGACCTTTGTCCCATTCGATACCGTGAATGCCACCGCCGTCTGGCGTCCGGTAGCGATCGACCATTTTGCCGGTTTTCTTGTCCAGCTTGTAGATGTAGCCGAGGTGGGTGTCAGTTGAACGCGCTGGCCGTGATACGGACTGACCGTTCGACGCCGTCCAGAGGTAATTGTCATCAACAGTGATGCCAGAGCCGTTCTCGGTCGGCGTATTGATAGTGCGGAGCAGCTTCCCCGTCTCGTCGATAACCAGCACATCGTCAGTGAGCTGGTCCATGATGAACAGTTCGTCACCGAACCACTGGAGACCGTTCGGCATCTTGCAGGGCGACTCAAATGTAGAGACAGGTTTCATTCTCATTTTTCTCCTGGGTCAATGCGGAATTCAGCGAACTTTGGACAGGGGTTGATCACATGATCGCCATGATGGTGCGCAGGGCGCGTGCCGTCAAATGCGATCTCATTTCTACTCACCCAGGCCAAAGTGCTCCTCCGCAAACCGACCGATCTCGAACGGTGACTTCGAGCCATCGTTCCTGACCACGCAATAACCGTGCGAAACCGCCGAAACCTCGATCAGGTTTGCGAACTCCTCGTCGAGCTTCATCCAACGCTCCCATGCGGTCTGATCGTGCGGTTTGCGAGTCAGGACTTCGTCGACCCATGCGCCTCTCTGCCTGTTCACCCGGCGCTGAAACTCCGGTGTTGGAAGAAGGAACAGGACGCGTTCCGGTGCGACCCCTGCCTCTGCGAGCAGTTCAGGCAACAGGCCCGGACCTTCTACAAGGACGGAAGCAGACTCAGCTTCTTCTGATATTTGGGAGATCTGGATGATCGCGATAGGAAATGACGCTCTGTACCGCTCAAACTTCAACTCATTGGGTAGCCAGAACCAGTCGTTGTCCTTCACCATAGTTTCACGGAACGCCGGGTCTCTTATCAGATGGCGATCGTAGTGATACGGCTCGAGTTCATGGCGCTCAACCAGAGTCCGGCAGGTCGTGGTTTTCCCGCCACTGAATGAGCCGCCGATCCAGAAAACCGGTTTCCTGAAGATGTCTCGCAAAGATCAAATTGCCCTTAGTGATTTACAGCCGTAGCACCATCACCAGCCCGGTCGCAAAAGATGGCATTTCCCCAAAAAATCGGCCAACGCGAGCCTGAATTATGGACACTCCGGCTTAAATATCGAAGCAACATGGCGGATGTCCCCACTTCGACCGTTTCGGATGAGGAGTAGAATAGAAACACCGGCGCCTATCAGCGCCATATTTGACTGATGACAACCCACCGGAATGTCCCGACGCACCCCGCCTATTTGATCAGCGGCACGGCAATTCGCCGAAACCGCACCCCGGGCGTGCGTCCAGCACAACCGAATATCTGGAGGCATTAATGCCCAAAGCAACGACCAGGCCTTCGTCCAGGACGGACGAACGCGTGATGGTCTTTATCGACGGAAGCAATCTTTACCACGTACTTGGCCAGACTTGCGGTCGACACGACCTGCAGTTCGACAAGTTTGCGCTCAAGCTGGCCAACGGCCGGGATCTGCGCCGCGTCTACTACTACAACATTCGCCAGGAAGCGTTCGAAGACCGCTCCAACGCGACTGACCAGGACAAGTTCCTCTCATCTCTTTACGACACACCTCACCTCGAAGTGAAGCTTGGCATCTGGAAGCAGCGAGGTTCAACGATGGTCGAGAAGGGCGTCGACGTGATGCTCGCAGTCGACCTCGTCACCCGCGCTTACAAAAACAACTACGACACCGCGATCATCGTCTCCGGTGACGCTGACTTCTATCCCGCTCTGCAGGCAGCGAAGGACGTTGGCAAGCAGGTTGAGGTAGCAGCATTCGACACGAATATATCGGCCGAAGCGGCACGAGTCGCCGACCTGCATATCAAACTGACGAAGACATACTTCACCGGTCTGTGGATGACCCGCACGCAGCAGCGACAGCGCAGCGACGCACTCCGCAAGCCGGAAGTTTCGGACGAGGCAGCATCACCCAACGGTGAGGACAAAGCGGCAACAAAGGCCGCTACCAAGCCGGCTTCACGACGCAGAACCAGCACAACTCGGACGAGTACCCGACGTCCGACTTCACGAACAAGAACCTCCAGCCGCACGAGGTCAGACGACAACGATGCAGCTGAGACCACTACTCGGGCGGCCGAAGAGACGACGGCACCGGTTGCTAAGCCTGCCGCAGTAAAAGAAGAATCTGCGCCGCCGAAGGAAGAGGCAGCGAGCCGCCCGAACATCAGGCGGACGCCTTCCCGACGCAAGGTCGGAGGCACAGCTTCCAGCGCTTCTGCGAACGGCTCGAATGGGGCTTCGTCAAAGCCACGGCCACCGGCACTCAGGACTCCCGCTAGTTCTGGTAGCTCGGGCCGCGATTCAGAGTCAGGTAGTTCGCCCGAGCCTGTTTCAGCCGAATAGTTCGGGAGCTTTAGACCGCCGTTTACATGGTCCAGGGCGAGCATATCGAACATCAG
>JAJCYX010000422.1 GCA_029262715.1 Chloroflexota bacterium | reverse complement strand
GTCCGTCGAATCGAAGTCCCGGTAACGCATCAATGATCTTCGCCAGAGATGTAGTCGGTTCGCCCGGCTCCACGCCGCATCGGTCCAACCTGATGTTCACGTCAACGAGCACGCCAACTGTTGAACGGCCCGCCTGAGCTGCTTCCGATATCTCACGAGCGTTGGCCGCATCGTCGACAACAACCTTGATGTCGGCCTCTATTGCCAGTGAAACAAGTCTGGCAATTTTCGAAGCGCCAACAATTTCACTCGTGACCAAGATGTCAGTGACGCCACCTTCAACTAAAACCTCAGCTTCACCAACTTTGGCGCAACAGACGCCGATCGCACCAGAATCGATCATTTTAAGCGCCCAGTAAGGACTCTTTGTCGTCTTGGTATGCGGTCGCATCGCCGCTCCGCCCAATTCCACCGTTCGCTGCATGTCTCGGATGTTGGCCTCGGCCGCATCGAGATCAATGATGATCGCCGGTGTGTCGATGTCCTCGACCGCAGTACCGGGCGACGGTAGAAACTCGACGACCATTGCAACTCCTATTTCACGTTCGATTCGGGGATGGAATCAGAAATCTGCCGGTGTCATTGTGCTAACAATATTCATCGCGTCAGAACCCCGCCCGTTGACCAGCCGCGTTTCTAGCGGGACGAAAGCGATGGTATCCGTTACCGAGGTTGTCGGAAACCGCATCTCCAGATCCGCATCCACCTGGCCTAACATAGCCGTGCATTAAAGGTCGTGACCATTCGTCACTGTATGCGCTGAAGCTGTGGCGTTCACCGGGAGTGGATACCGATCGGTATCGCCTGCATCAGGCGCAGGGAATTGAACAACTCATGGACCTGGTCATAGTTGACGGCACCCTCATCGACGGCAGTGGGTCAAAACCGATCAGCGCAGATGTAGGCATAACCAACGGCACTATCGAGGCGATTGGCGACCTTACGTCAGTCACCGCCGAAAAAACACTCAGTGCCGATGGCGCTGTGGTTGCGCCAGGTTTCATTGATGCTCACGGGCACTCTGACTACACATTGCTGGTCGATGGTCGCGCAGTAAGCCAGATCTCGCAGGGAGTGACCACCGAGGTAATTGGAAATTGCGGGCACGGGTGTGAACCGCTGTCCGATGAGCTGGAACGGTTCATCGGAAACATCTACGGCTACGACGGCACGGTTGACCTATCGTGGCGAACGACCGCGCAGTACCTTGAGCGACTGGAAAGCTCACTTCCGGCAATTAACGTGGTGCCGTTAACACCCGTCGGAAACCTGCGCCGAGTTGCGATTGCCGGCTCTAATAATTGGACCGAACCTGCGACTCCTGATGAGCAGCAGCACATGCTGCGAATGGTTGATGCGGCCATGGACGCCGGATCAAACGGCATCTCTTTCGGTCTCGAGTACCGGCAAGAGGCGGCAGCCAGCTTTAGAGAGTTAGTGACGCTATCAAGTGCCGTTGGCCGACTGGGCGGCCTTGTTGCGATTCATACTCGGGACAAAGACCTCTTTGCAACCCGGGCAGTTGAAGAAGCCGTAACGATTGCCCGGGAATCTATGTCACCGGTGCAGGTGTCTCACATCCTCCCTCGTCGCACTGCTCCAAGCGGGTCGCTTGCAGCTATCGTCGACGCCCTGGATTCAGCCCGCAGTGACGGTATGGACATAGCGTTCGATGTCCACACGCGGACACATGGGATCACCAATCTGTCTGACTGCATTTCTCCAGAACTCCTGGGCCAGGGACCCTTCACAGTACAGACTGCTATCGCAGACGCGAAGTGGTCAAAAGAGGTTGAGCGCGGGAGCAGCATTATTCACCGATTTGCGAGTAGCGGTTGGGGTAGCGTGCAGGTGTTCTCATCCAGGTACACGCCAGGGGCTATTGGCGTCAGCATTGCTGAGATCGCCGAGGCCGACAGATGCGGTCCATGGGAGGTCGTACGTCGTCTTTTGGATGCGACCAACGGAGATGTTCACAACGTGATGGTGGTATGCGACTCCTACGATGAGGCCGACATCGCCAGAACAGCAAGTCTACCGGGGTGCCTCGTAGGTTCAGATGCCACCACCCTCTGCCCAGATGGGCCATTGGCCGATAAAAAATTCCTTGGAGCCTATACGTGGGCGGCGTGGATATATTCGAAGCTAACTTCCTCCCCTAACCCGCTAAATCCTGAACAGGCCGTCGCGAAACTTGCAGCGGAACCAGCAGAAAGATTCAAGCTGAATAATCGCGGAACTATCGCTGCAAGCAAAATGGCGGACATCGTGGTTTTTGAGCCAACGCAATTTCGCACAACCGCCACCATGGAAAATCCAAATGTGCTGGCTACTGGAGTCCGTCACGTGATCGTTAATGGTCGTGTAGCGCTTCAAGACGGGTTGATGACTGAGGCAAGAGCAGGACGCGTGTTGAGAAAAGGTGATTGAGGTCGCGGCGGTCAGATGTGACCGTTTCTTCGCAAAGAGTGGCACATCGGGAAAACAACGATTTGCAATATTTTTCGTAACGGTTCAAAGACTAACTGGCAAATGCTGTGTTCATCCGCGAGACC
>JAJCYX010000421.1 GCA_029262715.1 Chloroflexota bacterium | reverse complement strand
AGGTAGTGGACATACACATTGTTGAGTGCTGCCGAGAACAGGGCTGGAGCGTGCCACGCGTACAGGGTGCCAATGAACAGCGGCACGGTGATGCGAGGGTCTATCAGCCACCTCAGTCCCCGTTTTACAAGCGCATCCTCTCTCAGTAGCTCGCCCGCGCCCTGCCGAACGGTCTGTGGCATCGCCCACAGGTAGGCGGGCATTGGGCTGGCCAGCAGGAGCAACGGCGCTCCGACCAGCGAGATTATGAGGTGCTGGATCATGTGGACCCAGAACGCTTCGCCAGCGAATGCGTCGAAAGGCCCTGCTAGCGCTACGTACAGCGCGGCGAATCCGGCTAAACCCGCGTAGACACGTTTCGAATTGAGCAGCGAGATGTGAGATCTGGACGCAAGCCGCATCAGGCCGAATATGTAGACGGATGCAGCGATAAGAACGAGGATCGAGAACGGATCACCGATGTCCCAACGGCTGATGAGGTCGCCAAACGAACGCGCAACCTCCGAGTCGTTCAGTGCGGACTGGGAATCAGGCATCTGCGGGTGGCACTCCGGCTTCAGCGCTGCATATGCAGAGCGCTACAGCGATTCTACGTCTGGTTGAGCCGGCAGCGGCTCGTTTCTTCACCGAATCCGCCGTGCCGGGCAGATCGTCGTCGTGCCAGTTGCAATCGTGCTACTGGATAGTGCAGATGAAAGATGGCCGATGTGGCTGAACTAGCCGAACGCCGAACGCCAAACGGCTTTAGCCGACGCCGTGATGTCTCTGGAGCAACAAAAGAGCCAGGAAAACGCCTATACCGAGAGCCATTGCAGCGCCAAATATGAACGAGTAGTACTTGCGCTCGAATCGCAGGTGCATGAAGAACGCAACGACCATCGTGAATTTGACCGCTGACATCGCAAGCATGATGGCGTTTCGACCCGAATCGCCGAACGCTTCAATCGAAAAGAGCCGCCATTCCAGGAAGGTGAAGATCGAAAGAATGACCGCAATGAAAAGGTAGCCACGCACCGAAGCGTGCGAAACACCGGCGTAAGTCACGAAATCCCACGCCTGCTTAAACCAGGGGTCACCGATAGGGCCCTCGCGCGGAGGGTCCTTCTGTTCCTGATGAGTCCTCGGGAGGTCCCACCACCCGTTGCCATCGTGCGTTAGCAGCTTTTTAGTTTGATTGTCTTCTGGCATACGTAAATTGCTTCTACGGGCTTATCCGCCGCGACTATCCGCCATGAATGAACGGAGGTGCCCCGGGTGGTGCGCCATCGTTCGCCGTCACGAGATATACGACGGTAAAGATCACGATCCAGACGATATCGACAAAGTGCCAGTAGAGGCCGGCGATCTCAAGGTCGAGCGAATTGTCACTGCGCAGTGTGCCCTTGAAGCTGCCGTACAGCAGCATCAGCAGCCACATCACACCAATCGTTACGTGAGCTCCATGGAATCCGGTCAATATGAAGAATGTTGTCCCAAATAAGTTCGTACGGGGAGTCAGACCCTCATTTACGAACGTCGAGAATTCGACTACCTGGAAGATTATGAACACTAAACCGAGGAATGCAGTCATTGCAATCCAGAAACGCCCCGGCCCTTTTGCACCTTCCCGGACGTAATGCAGAGCCAGCACCATGGCAAGACTGGACATGAGCAGCACGAATGTCGAGATCGTAGTGATCGGGATATCCAGAACGTTCTCAGGGTAAGGGCCGACAAGGCTGCGATTTCGGTAGACGAGGTAAGTGGCGATGAACGTGCCAAAGAACATCACATCCGATGCGAGGAACGCCCACATCAGAAGCTTTCGGTTGCTGAGACCGGTCGACGTGTTGTACGTCGTGTCCTGGGCCTCTGCGTGATATTCAGTTATTGCCTGCTGAGCCAAGTTTCCCGTTCCAGTCGATCAAACCTTAAGTCGCTAAAATCCCTGTTCTCTCGAAATCCTCAGTGCTCTACATCGGGCTCAGGATCGTTTACCGGCTCCAGCGACCAGCCGATTATTCCCCACATTCCGAGTATGCCGCCGACAACGATAACCCAGTAGCCGGCCATCAGCCCGCCCATGCCAATCGCTACTCCGGCTGCCGCCATGATCGGGTAGTAAGACATATCAGGCAGGTGAATGCCGTGGCCGCCGTGTTCATCGTGTGCGGCTTCGTCGTCATCCTGCGCTCCCGCAGGAGCGGGCACATGGCCATCTTCGTGCTCCAGCAGTTCAGGGTACTTCTGGTACCAGAAGTCGTCTCGGTACTCCACCTCAGGAATCTGCTCGAAGTTGTAGTGAGGCGGAGGAGACGGAATGGACCACTCTAGCGTCCGAGCATCCCACGGGTCGTTGCCCGCCATCACCTTGTTGCGTTTGCTGTACCAGACATTGAAAAGGAAGGTGAGAATACCGATCGCCAGGATCAGTCCGCCAGTAGAAGCGAGAGCGTTCAGGCCCTCCCAACCCTGTTCTGATGAGTAGGTGAAGATTCGGCGAGGCATGCCGTCGAGACCAAGCCAGTGCATGGGTGCGAACTGCAGGTTGAATCCGAGCAGCATCAAGAACCAGACGACAAGGCCCTGCTTGTCGTTAAGCATGTAGCCGGTCATCTTCGGCCACCAGTAGTAGATCCCGCTGAAGATCGCCATCAACGCACCGCCGAACAGCACGTAGTGGAAGTGAGCTACTACGAAGTAAGTGTCCTGCTGCTGAGCATCGCTCGGTGCAGCAGCGTGCATAACGCCACTCAGGCCACCAATGGTGAACATGGCGATGAACGAGATAGAGAACAGCATCGGCGTGTTTATCTTGATAGACCCGCGGACCATCGTTGCCATCCAGTTAAGGATCTTGATTCCAGTCGGAATCGCAATTGCCATCGTTGAGATAGCGAACGCTGATGTTGCTGCGGGGCCGAGACCGACTGTGAACATGTGGTGTGCCCACACGAACCAGCCAAGGAACGCTATGCCTATTCCCGAAAAGACAATGAATGGGTATCCAAAGAGCGGTTTACGAGAGAACGTCGGTAGCACTTCAGACACAATGCCCATAGCCGGCAGGATGAGGATGTAGACCTCAGGGTGCCCGAACAGCCAGAACATGTGCTGCCACAAAACCGGGTCGCCACCGTTTATCGAGTTGTAGAAGTTGGTGCCGTACAGACGGTCCGTGCCGATCTGGATCAGTGCAACACCGATGACTGGAATTGCGAGCACCAGCAGTACAGATGTGATGAGCGTCATCCATGTGAACACCGGCATCTTGAACAGAGTCATGCCTGGCGCACGCATGTTGAAGATGGTGACGATGAAGTTCAGACCTGCGGCGATGGATGCGACACCAAGGATGCTGAGGCCAATTGCCCAGAAGGTCATTCCAGAGCCGCTGTTAAATGTGATGCCGGAGTTTGGTGCGTAGCCGAACCAACCGCCGTTTGGTGAGTCACCCGTGAACCATCCGACGTTTATCAGCAGGCCACCGAACAGGAACAGCCAGAAGCTGAGAGCGTTCATGCGTGGGAACGCAACGTCACGCGCCCCAATCTGCAGAGGTATCAGCCAGTTGAAAAACGCCGCGCTCATCGGCATGACAACCAGGAACACCATCGTTGTGCCATGCATGGTGAACAGCTGGTTAAACGTTTCAGGCGAGATCAGATCGCTGTCAGCTCTGGCTAGCTGAGCGCGAATCATAAGAGCTTCGATACCACCGACGAGGAACCACAGGAATGCCGTGATGCCGTACAACGTGCCGATACGCTTGTGATCGACCGTGCCTAACCAACTCCAAATGCCGCTGGTGCTCTTTGGCCGGTCAAATATCCGCGGTATGCTCATCGTCGTTGAGGTCACTAGTGTCTCCGCTAGTTGAGCGTCTTTAGGTACGCGATAAGGCCGTCGACTTCGTCATCGCCAAACTGCGGAAAGCCCGGCATGACTGGCCCAAAGCCGTCCACGACAAATGCAGTTGGTTCATTGATCGATTGCCTGATGTAGTCGTCCGCGCTCAGTCCTGGAACCTGTGATCCGGCTCGGTCCGCGATGCCTGCCAGCCCCGGCCCCACCAGTGTGGCAGAAGTTGTGTTGTGGCATGCAGAACAATTAGCAGCGAATGTCGCCTGCCCAAACGCAACAGGATCGCCGCCACCGCCGCCATTGGCAGGTGTGGCTGTCGGTGCTATATCCGCATCACCTGGAACAAGTGCTAGCAGGTAGTCAGCAATATCAGCGATCTCAGAATCTCGTAGGTTCGCTGTGCCGTCACTGGTCTGGTAAACCGCAGCGTGTTCCTGCATCCGAGTGCCCGGCTTGATGCTGCTCGGGTCATCGATCCAATCAATAAGTGTTGCCCTGTCAAGGTCACGAATACCCGCGGCAAACGTCAGTCGTGTGCCGAAGTGAGTCAAATTCGGTGCAGAGACGATGCGGGCGTCTTCGATATCTGCCAGCCATCCCTGCCAGCGGCCGTCCTGCAGAGCCTCTTCCCTGTCGAACGCACCTGCCTGGTAGCTGTCAATGCTGTGGCAAGAGCTGCAGTTGGCGGCGAAAAGCGTCTGGCCGTTCGCAGCGCCGCCAGAAACAGCAACCGGTGGTTTTCGCATACCGGCAACCCATGCGTTGTAATCCTCTACAGGCTCCGCAATCACGCGGAAACGCATTAGAGCGTGTGCAATGCCGCAGAACTCGGCGCACTGCCCGAAGAATTCTCCTGGCTCGTCCGCACGGAACCACAACTCATTTTCCCGTATCGGAATCATGTCAACCTTGCCAAACAGCTTCGGCACCCAGAACGAGTGAATAACATCCTGTGAAGACAGCTTCACAACCACGTTCTGACCAACTGGAACCCGCAACTCGTTGGCGGTAACGATCTCTTCTTCCGGATACTTGAACTCAAACCACCACTGGTGCCCGACAGCCTCAATAGTCATCACAGACTCGCCAGCAGGTGGGTCGGAAAGATCCCAGATGCTTATTACCGTGGGGATAGCGATGGCGATGATGATCAGGGTTGGGATAAATGTCCAAGTCAGCTCAAGCTTGGTGTTGCCGTGAGTCTGAACAGGCATCGGATCGGAATCGCTGCGCCTGCGGTACTTGAGCGTGATCCAGATGATCCCGAATTCAACGATCACAAATACGACAAGCGCGATCCAGAAAATAAACTTGAAAAGTGCGGCCTGATCGTCAGCTACAGGACCTGCAGTGTCGAAGGTGTCTTGAGGATTTCCCGTCGAGCAGCCCGCAATGAAGGCTGCGGCCGCAGGGACAAGAAATAGAAGAAGTTTTCGTCGCGGTAATCGTGGCAGGAGATTGGAAAGCATCGAGTCTGCGAACGGCCTGTTTTAGTCGTACTACTGGTAGCCTGCGGTCGCACAATTCGGTTTGTGCACTTTTTCTCAAGCGCCGGTGAGCATAGCACTCTGGCCGACTCAGACGCAACGGGTAATGTGTGCGTTCACATCCTCTTCTGAGAGGTCAAATCTGTGCCGAGCCGAGGCGATTGCCACTGACAAAGCGGGGCCTGAAAACGAAATGCGTAAACGATTGGTGCTGGCGACACGAAATGCCGGAAAGATCCGGGAATTCAAGAGACTTCTGGAATCTCCCAGCCTGGAGCTAGATATTGAGCTGATAGGCCTCGACGAAACGGGTGTGAGCGAGGAGATCGAGGAGACAGGTGCGACGTTCGAGGAGAACGCGAGGCTCAAAGCAGAAGGCTACGCGAGACTGGTCGGAGAGACGGTACTGGCCGATGATTCAGGGCTTGAGGTAGACGTGCTGGATGGCCGTCCCGGTGTGCAGTCCGCGCGCTACGGTGGCCCCGGCTTGAGCGACCAGGACCGAGTGACAAAACTGCTCGATGAGCTAAAAGACGTAAGAGGCTGGAACCGAACGGCAAGGTTCAGAGCGGTGTTGGCGCTTGCGGCTCCCGGTCAGGTAGATGGTCCACCAGTTTCTGTTACTACAGAAGAGGGAGCAGTAGAAGGGGCGATCGCACATCAGCCGATCGGCGAAGGCGGCTTCGGCTATGACCCGGTCTTCTGGCTCGCGTCGCTGGCAAAAACCACGGGCGAGTTAAGCGGCGAGCAGAAAGACGCAGTAAGCCACCGCGGCGCAGCAATGAAAAAGATGTTGCCGCACATCAAGAGGTGGGTAAACGGGTAGCCGGTGGTGGACGCACCTCTTCGGCCCGAGTCAGAACGAGGGACCTGGTGGGTGGGGCAAACTCTGAGACGAGCCTTGTTGCTAATGCCGGGGCATGTCGTGATGGCGTATCCGTCATTCTGAACTTGATTCAGAATCTCCTGGAGACACCTTGCTGACTCGCTCAGATCCCTGGACCCGCAAGCGGGTACCCGCCACTCGTGACGAAGGGTGGCACAACCACTTTTTCAATTGACATAAGCCTGTGACACATCGGAAAACGCGGCACTGCCGCCGCGGCTTGCCGCATCTCAAGCTCACTGAGCCATCACTCGGAGTTAAACTGGTTTATGCCACAGCGAATTAGGCCAGAGTAAAAACGCCACACAGGTACACCTATTGAGCCAGCGTTCCGCCACAAAAGAGCCATCCGCTATCACCGACAAGCTCGGCAGGCCGATGCGCGACTTGCGTATATCTGTCACCGATC
>JAJCYX010000420.1 GCA_029262715.1 Chloroflexota bacterium | reverse complement strand
GCGCATTTTGGGGTTACCGAAAAGGGCTGATCGACGCAGTACTACTACTGGCCTCGATCTATGCGGCACTTCTGTTGAGCGGTCAGTTCGCATCACGGCTACTCAGCACTTTTTGGGACGTGGCTGACCAACAAGCACTCGCAACCGCCGCTGGTTACGTCGTTATCTTCATTGGCGTCTTCATCGCGGGACGATTCGTCTCGCGCATAGTTAAGTCCAGCCTGAAGAAAATCAAAGCCGGGTGGACAGACAGAGCTGGTGGTGTACTGGTTGGGATCGCAGCAGGGGTTCTGCTTGCTGGCGGGCTCATGGCCGTCACGGCGAGGTTCACTTATGTCATTGATGAAGAAGCGGCGGGCGTAGCCCAGGACTCGGGTGGGTTCAGCCCGGAGGTGTTGATAGATCAACTAAGGGAGACCGCCGAAAGCTACCTTGTTGACTCGGGGCGCGAGAACACCGACAAGTGGCTCGTCGATTCGGAAATTGTTGGGATACTTATCGACATCAACGATGTGTTGCCCGGAGACGCGCTAGGGATGGCGCCAGAGGAGTTCGAGACTGCGATCGACATTCTCGATGATCGGCGAAAAGAGGCCGAATCGACGGTTGCGGCGCAAATTCGTGGCGAGAGTTTGCAATCCGACTCGGTGTAAGCCGTGGTATAACGGAGTTGAAGTACGGTCATGCGGCGCACGACATCCTGAGAGTCGAGGCGAAGAAGCGTGTTGATCACTCGAGCACCTGTACTGGTCCTGAACCAGAACTACCAGCCGCTCAATATCTGTAACGTGCGGCGTGCAGTCGCGCTTCTTGGCAAAGGGAAGGCCGAGCCTATCGGCGAGACCGGCGAGTTCCTTCGAAGTGCCAACGATCTTATCGAAAAGCCTGTAATTATCCGTTTGTACTACATGGTCAAACGACCTCTTCACCGAAGAAAGCTTTCGAGGCGTGAGGTCTTCGTCAGAGACGGATTCCGTTGCCAGTACTGCGGCTCAAAGACTCGAGACCTGACGCTTGACCATGTGTTGCCGCGGTCTCGAGGCGGTCCGCACACGTGGGACAACATCGTAAGTGCCTGTAAGCCATGTAATCACGGGAAGGCTGGTCGCACGCCGAGGGAAGCCGGAATGGCAATGTTCACGGTTCCTCGTGAACCTCGACCGAACCCGTATGCAATGTTCCACCCGGGGCGAATGCTGGAAGAGTGGCGGCCGTTCTTGCCATGGGTGCAGCCATCGCCGTTCGACGAGATGGATCCTGAGTTCCAGCCGGGAACTGCCGCTGCGGGTGATTAGCCGGCTGGAAGTGTCGCAGGGCTAAGCGAAACCGATGGCATCTCGAGCGTCATGACCTCTAACGCAAGCCGCGGAATTGCGTTTGCCTCAAGCGCAGTGATCGTCTCCGAGACCGAATTAGCGCCTTGCAATATTTGCGCCTCGGTGAGTCCCTGTGCGATCTCCTCCAAGGCTGCCAGCCAGTCTGAATTGACAACGTTTTCAGGTAGTCCAGCCTTCATCACGGCCACATCTCTCCACCACCCGAGCCATCGCTTGAGTTCGCTCAGTACGCCGTCTCGGTCGCGGCGGTAGCGGCCTGAGAGCTCGTTGGCGTAAGAGAATCGTTCTTCCAGGTTTCCGGACAAGGCACTCAGGATGCGGGTGGCCGTCTGTGTGTAAATCTCAAGGATCGCCGGATCATGCAGCGCCGCGATCGCCCAGCCTGGCTTGCCAGCGGAGAGCTTCGCCAGGCGCTCTGCCTGCTCGGGATCAGCGTCGAACTGTTCTATCAGTTCCTGTGCGATAACCTCAGGAGTAACGGGGCGAAGCCTGACCTGCTGACATCGTGAAACGATTGTGTCAGGGAGCGATTCGGCATCCGATGCGACAAGAATGATGTAAACACCCGGCGATGGCTCTTCGAGCGTTTTGAGCAGGGCATTCGAAGCCGGTGCCGAAAGCTCTTCTGCGCCGTCCAGAATAAACACCCGTGCTTTTCCTTCGAACGCTTTGAGTGCAGCATCTCGCTGCAGGTCATGCACGTGGTTGATCGATATGTTCTGTCGTTCAGGAGTTGCTGAGCCGTCTCCGCCTTTTGTGTCTTCTTTTAGCGGAGTAGACCGGTCGATGATTCGGACATCTGCGTGTTGCCCTTTTCGAATGCGTTGCGCAGACGGGCACGATGCGAGGTCAAGCACCGGAGCTTCGCCGAACAGGTCAGGTTGCGGTTCGCAGTTCACCATGCACGCAAAATCAATTGCTAGCGTTTTACGTCCAACCCTGTCAGGACCCGTGATCAGGTAGGCGTGCGAGAGCCTGTCTGACATGTTTGCTGCATTCAACATGCGTACAGCAGCATCGTGACCGAAGGTCTGCCAACCAGTGGCTGCGGGGATCGTTGTTTCAGGGCTAAACAAGGCTCGTCGCCAGGAGATCATCGTAGGTTTCACGTCTGCGAATCAGCCGGGCGTTGCCGTCCTTGACCATGACGATAGCCGGGCGAGTGGTCATGTTGTAATTGCTGGCCATTGGCACAGCATACGCACCTGAAGTCGGCGTGCAGAGGATGTCTTCCGAGTCCAACACCGGTAGGTCGACGTCCCGGGCAATGTAATCACCGGACTCGCAATACTTACCCACGACGGTGACCGTCTCCGTGGGTTCAGAATACGGATCATGAGCTCTGCGTACGGTGTACTCAGACGAATAGAGCGCAGGTCTTATGTTGTCGCCCATGCCGCCATCAACGCTGACGTAGATTCTGACATTTGGAATGCGCTTGATGCCGCCGACTTTGTACACAGCGACGCCTGCTCGAGCAACGATTGCACGTCCAGGCTCGACGGTGAGAAGTGGCTCTTCGAGTCCATAGCGGTCACAGCCTGACCGCACCGCCGTCGAGATTTCGTTCGCATACGCCGAGATCGGTAGAGGCAACTCTTCACCAACATAGCCGACCGCAAAGCCTCCGCCGGGATTGAACTCTTTCAACTGGAGACCATGCGCATCACGCATTTCGGCAGCGAACTTCAGTACATAATCGATGGCCTGCGAGTATGGCTCCAATTCGAATATGGGAGAGCCGAGGTGGAAGTGCAGACCCACGACTTCGAGGTTGTCTGCTGCCATTGCCTGTTCCACGGCTTCTGCTGCAGCACCGGTCTCGATAGAAAATCCGAACTTGGAGTCGAGGATTCCGGTTGTCGTGAGCATATGTGTGTGCGGGTCGACACTTGGTGAAACCCTGAGCAAAACCTTCTGGCGGACGCCTTTTTCTCCCGCCACTTCATTCAGCAGACCGATTTCGTAAAACGAGTCCAGCGTTATTCGGCCAATGCCATAGTCGATCGCTTCGCCCAACTCGCCACGGTCCTTGTTGTTGCCATGAAAATTGAGTCGTTCCGCAGGGAATCCTGCGGCTTTGGCAAAGACAAGCTCGCCGCCCGTGACTACATCCATGTTGAGGCCTTCTTCGGCGATGATTTTCGCAAGCACCGGGTTGGCAAAGGCCTTCGACGAGTACTCGACATGCGACCGTTCGTAGGCTTCCTTGAAGCCGCCTACAAATTGTCGGCACATCTGGCGGATAGTATCTTCATCGTAGATGTAGAGAGGTGTTCCGAACTCGGTCGCAAGTTCGGAAATGGCACATCCGCCGATGGTGATATCACCGGTGTCGCTGAGTCCTGCTGAAACAGGAAATATCTCTCGGTCGGTTTCGTTTAGCTGTGGCATGAGAGTCTGGTGGCTGGAGATTGAGAACTGTAGCTAGTATGCCAGTTCGTGAGTTCCTCGGCCTCCGTTCTTTTAGCTATGTCGTCGATATACTGGACAGGTCTTATTCGGTGCGAAGATTGATGGACGAGACAGGATTTCATGAAAGGCGCTATGCGTGACTGATTCCGAGCATTCGGGATTTAACGGTCGGCTCACAGAGCTGGCATCATGCGCAGGTTGAGCAGGTAAGCTCTCGCAGAGCGAACTGGCCAGGATTCTGAGCCAGCTGCCACCCGCAACCTACAAGGACCCGAACGTACTTGTGGGCTTCGAGTCCGGTGACGATGCAGCCATCTACCGGATTTCGGACGAACTCGCGCTCGTTTTAACCGTCGATTTCTTCCCGCCAATCGTAGACGACCCGATTCAGTACGGTGAAATTGCGGTCGCCAACGCACTTTCCGACGTGTACGCAAAGGGCGGAAGACCGGTGACTGCGCTGAACATCGCAGCATTCCCACGCACTCTTCCTCCAGAAATCGTAGCGAGAGTGCTTGCAGGTGGGCTGTCGAAGGCCTCCGAAGCCGAAGTTTCGATAGTCGGTGGTCACACCGTGGATGACGCCGAGCCTAAGTACGGACTGTCGGTGACTGGCCTGATCAAGCCCGGAAACGAGATCAAAAACGGCGGCGCGAAACCGGATGATGTCCTGGTACTGACCAAAGCCATAGGCACCGGTGTGATTACGACGGCTGGCAAGGCTGGAATGGTTGATGCCGATGTGCTCGCCGGTGCGGTGCACTCGATGTCGCTG
>JAJCYX010000419.1 GCA_029262715.1 Chloroflexota bacterium | reverse complement strand
CCCAGCTCGTCTCCCACCGACGTGAACCTGATCGCACCGTCTGCCGTATCGTTGCGGTAGAGCTTCAGCACATCACCATCGTCCGCTATCCACAGATCAGGGTCGCCATCGTTGTCATAGTCGAAGAACATGGACGCCCAGGTCTGGCCGGCCGGATCACCCGTAATACGGTTGTTTCCATCGATGAGCGACGTATCAAATCCGACCAGTGGTGTGCCGTCGGGTCCGATGAACGTGATAGGGACGCCACGCTGATCGAGGAGCTTGATCTGTGGACTGACAAGACCGGAATCGACAGTGAGGTCGGTAAAAGTCTGGTCTCCGTTATTGCGGTAGAACACGTTGAAGTGGCCGTGATGGCGCGCGTTGTCGAAGCGCACGAAATCCTGGTCCGCACGGTTGCCGACAAATATGTCCACCCAGCCGTCATTGTCTACATCGGCGCAGGAGACGCTCATCGCAGATCGGACGTTTCCCTGCTGACCGACAGCGAAGATCGTTATGTCGTCGAAGGTGCCATCCTGCTGATTGAGGAAAATCCGATCCAACATGATCGTGCCAAGCTCCGGCGAATCGGCAATCGAACGGTAGTCCAACCCGTCTCCAATTCGGCCATGCCCGGCAACATACAGATCCTGGAAACCATCGTTGTCGATGTCACAGGCCGCTACGGCAGAGCTGTTGTGGTCCGGTAGGGCGACTCCAGCCTCAGCCGCTACATCAACAAAGCTGCCGTTGCCGTCGTTTCTGAACAGGCGGTTGGAGTCGCCGCGGGTTATCTGGAACAGAGCGCCGGATTCTGCCGATGTGACGTAGAAATCCAGGTCACCGTCGCGGTCAAAGTCGAATATTGCGACACCGGGATAGCGGTTCTCAATAAGTGCGGACGGACCTATGTCAGGTGCGATGTTGGTGAACGGCGCAAACTCGTCGAGCGCCGGGACGCCATCGCCGACACCGGGAGGAGTGAACTGGTCGTTTGAGCCGGAGCCTGAACGAGCGAAGAGCTCCTCGACCGTTTCAAACGGTAGTTCCTGGACGACGGCCTCATCGTCTGAATCATCTAGAACGAAAAAGAGGCCGATGCCCAGTCCGCCGAGCATGAGCACCGTAATCAGTGCCAGGCCGATGTATTGTCTTTTTCTGGTCCGGGCAGTGGAGCTATTCAGGATTTTCTCCCGGCATTTCGGCTGACATCAAGTTTCTCCTGGCCGGTTCGATCTGTATTCCGGTACGAGGATTCCGTGGCGGACGATGGATTATACGGCCAGAGAAACGGCCTTGACGATTCAAAAGTATGTGGCCCGTGTGAGTTATTACGACCGATACGTGAATCGCTCTCTGGTATAGCGATATCTAACCGAGTGCAAAATGCAACTTACTCGTCTCCAACTATTTCCTTGTACCTCTTCTCTCCCATTCGGAGCACTCCTGGTAGCGATCGCGCTTGTCGCGGTTGCCTGTGGCAGTGGTTCGCAGGTCGCCAACGCGGTGGATCGCCAGCTTGATGACGAGTCCGTTGGGCGGCTTTCATCGCTGCGTGCAACAGGCGTTGGGGCGTTCGACCCGGATTCCTACACAGGTACGTTGCCTCGTGATGCGATAGTTCCCGTGTACGAGCCCAGTTTCGTATCACCGGATGAGATCGAACTGTGGCCCAACGAACTTGTCATGGGCGTAGAGATCAACGGAGAGTCACACGCCTACCCGATCGGTCTCATGAGGATTCGGGAAATGGTGAACGACGAAGTTGGGGGCGTGCCGATCCTTGTCAGTTGGTGACCTATCTGCTTCACCGGTCTCGTGCATGACCGGCGGCTGGATGGAGAGACTCTGACCTTTGGCAACAACGGCGGTCTCTACATGAACGCCATGACGTGGTGGGACCACGGTACGGAAAGTGTCTGGGCACAGCCGTGGGGCGCTGTCATCCGCGGTTCGCGAACAGGTCAGTCGTTAACGCTCTTACCGGGTGAGATCGTCAGATGGGGCGCCTGGATAGCTGACCATCCCGAAACGCTTGTACTCGTCGATGAACGTGGAAAGCACTTTGGCAGGCAAGTTCCTAACGAGGAATTCGTGATCGGCGTAGCGATACAGGACGCAGCGGTTGGGTACTACTTCCCAAGTGCGAAAGAGCAGGGCGTGGTCAACGATGATATCGGTGGCTTTCCTGTGGTTGTTCTGGTCAATCAGGTCGAGGGAGACATAGATGTCTATCTACGGACTGCGGCCAATCCCAAAAGTCCCGGCGAGTCGCAGAGTTTGACATTTGAGCTCAATGCCGATGGCCTGGTGCAGGACGTTGAGACGAAATCAACCTGGGATGTTGACCGCGGCGCTGCTGTTAGCGGCCCACTGCGAGGTACGGTGCTACAGCAGGTGCCGTACATAAGCTCGTTCGACTGGGCGTGGGAAGATTTTTATCCTGCGACGAGTTTCTGGGGTGAGAAGCCGATTCGGCCATTGCCGGATTTCTTCGGATAGCTCGCGATTGTCCACAGCGTCCTACCGTCATTCCAATCCACTATCTCCGTTCAACAACCTGTTTGACGATGTCACCTGCGAAATCAGTCGTCCGTTGGCGGCGTCGATTGCGAACAATGTGAAGCTGGTTCCAGAGTCCGTGGGGGTTCCGATCATTGCGAGCTTGACCTCGACCAGCCATGCACCTGATGTGCCGGTTGCATTGAGTGGAGTATCACCAAATAGGCTTGAGATATCAGATAGATCGGCCCGCGGCTCCTGCTCGCTCTGTGCAGTCACACCAACAGCACCAAGCGAGCGAAGGTTGTCGTACAGGTCTTGCGAAGCCGTGAGCGCTATCTGAACGGCAGCGTCGCCGTCAACAGCCGGTGCCGACGTTGGCTGTGGAATCGGTGAAGGTGTGGGTGACCCCGCAAATGAAGAGCATGCGACACCGAATACGATCAGAGATGGGAGTATTCCGAGCGAAATTATCTGTCGAAGCGTTATCATCAAGTGGATCCTGCATTCGATGTGCTATCCGCCAGACTGCCAGATGCGAGACTGGTCAATCCATTGGATGCCGCTCATCTGCTAACGGCATATATTGAGCACTGGCTTCGCCTGAACCGTCCCGGATAATCAGAGACCAATTTGACAGAGACATCTGCATCAACAGACCGATTCGACGAGCGCATCATGGCGCTTGAAGAGATTCGAGACGAAGTAAACCGTCGTCAGCGCGTCACCGTGATTGCCTTGCTGCCACTTGCGGCAGCTATGGCTCTAATCATTCCGTACATTCAGATCGTAATTACGCTTCAAGATGCCGACTACTACTACATCCTCGACCGCCCGGGCTGGCCAACCTATTTCCGGCTAGCCGGCGCTGCTCTGTTCGCCGGACCCCTGAGCATCCTGATCATTTACCTGGTCTTCAAGCAGTTTGATGATCTGCTACCGAGCTTTCTGAAGCTCATGATCGTCGGCCTGGCCTACGGCATTTTGATGCCACTATTGATCGGAATACTCACGCCGCTCAACCTGTTCATAATCGGCATCACCGGCGTTTCAAATGTGACTGGCCAGGGCTCTGCGCAACAGATGCTTGGCGATTGGGTCTTTTCAACACCCCTGTTCACATTCCTGTTCTGGTCTGATTGGCTTGGGCCGGGAATCTTCTTTGGCCTGATTGCCGGAGCCATTTTCTGGGTGATTGCAAAGTTCACAGGTCCAGTCGATCATCGGGAGCGCGCAAAACTCCTGTACGGAGCCTCGGCAATTTCGGCGCTTGGCGTTCTATTTCTGGTCACGGTCTGGCCGTATTGGCTGTTTGAGTACATGTTTGAGACCTTTCTTTAGGCAATACAGCGCCAACTACGGAGCCTGGCCATCAGCATTTGGAGACGACCGCCCTCACATAACATCGGATCCGAGGGCGGCGAATCCACGTCTTCTCAGGCCTCCAACCAATTGAGATCGGGCGACGAGTCGTCTCTATTCGAGCCGACGAGCACGGTCCGTTCACCAGTTCCGGTGACCGCGCCGGGGCTGGACGCAGGTTATTTCGGGCTCATCGTCAAATCGGTGCTGTTCCATCGGATACTAAAACGCTTCCTGCTGATGATCTTCATCATCTGGGCAGGCGCCACCTTCATGTTTTTCGTGCCGCGCCAGTTCGGTATCAATCCATCGAACGCCGGCTTCTTCACGCCGTCCCCCGAAATTCAGCGCATCAGGGACATTCAGAATCAGTTGCAGCTGGAGTTCGAGAGGCTGAGTGCAGCAAATGCCGAAGATGGAGTGATAGACGAGTTAGAGGCCGAGCGGGAGAGGCTGCAACGTGAACTGATCTCTGATAACGACCGGAGAAATACACGAACATCTTTCGAGAGGCAGTTCGGCTTCGGTGAACCGATTGTCGTTCAGTACAGGCGCTACATCACGTCTCTGGCGCAGTTCGATCTCGGAGCATCGCGCAGATTTTTCCCCGTTTCCGTATTTTCAGTTATACGTAATTCGATTTACTGGACACTCGGGATGATGGGCATCGCAACGGTCATCGCGTTCACTATCGGCACATTTGCGGGGGGTGTAATGGGTTGGCCGGGCTCACCACGTCCGCTTCGCTTGATCTTCGTTCCGCTACTGGCGGCTTCATCAATTCCCTACTATCTGCTTGGGTGGATCTTGATCTGGTTCCTTGCGTTCCAGTGGCAGATATTTCCACTGAACGGAGGCTGGGACAACTTCAACCCTGATCTGTCACCCGGTTGGAATTTCCCTTTCATCTCAAGTGCGCTGTACCACTCGATACTCCCGGCGCTCTCCGTGATAATTGCCACTTCGAGCCTGTGGATGGTCAGCATGCGAGGGTTAATGGTGAACATGCAGGGCGAGGACTACATGGTGTTTGCCGCTGCAAAAGGGTTGCGCCCGAGCCGCATCTTCCTGCGCTACGGCATGAGGAACGCGATGTTGCCCCAGATCACCGGGCTGTTCGCTTCAATCGGATCGCTGCTCACAGGTGTCCTGCTGGTTGAACTGGTATTTAACTACCCGGGCATCGGTTTCCTGTTCTGGCAATCAATCAACCAGAGAGACATTACGATGATGACGGGTATCGTTTTTGTTGTGATCGTGATGCTCGCAGTGGCTATGTTCCTGCTTGACCTTCTGCTACCTGTTCTTGACAGGCGAATTCGAGATGAAGCTGCCTGATCGGTTTCGGCTTTCGCAACGCTCACATAGCGCTCACATCTTCGTAGCGACAGCTCACGAGTTCCTCTCGGCGTTTCAACGATACTGCTAACCAAATAGGGCGTGTCGTTGACTATGCAGCGCGGGCAAAGGACCTTTTCAAATGATCAACAATATTCTCGTTCCTCTCGATCGATCTGACACCGCTGAGCGAATGTCTAACTGGGCAGCGACATTCGCCGCTCAAATAGGAGCCAAAATCACGCTACTTGCCGTTGTCGACCCGGGCTGGCTCAGCATGCTTGAACCGATCGGCAGCGGCAGGCGGTTCGACACCGGTGGCAGCACAGGTATCGTCACAGCAGCTGGCAGCACAGTTGGTGCAACTGCTCCTGTTCGAACCGAATCTCACACCGATATCGAACCTGGTTTCGGCGGCCACGCTATCGATCAGGCGGTCCAGACCGCTCATGGCTACCTGACTGCCCGAAAAAAGACACTTGAAGCCAACGGAATCAGCGTGGAGACCGAAGTCCGAATGGGTGATCCCGCTTCACAGATCAGGATTGCTGCAACCGAATTCGGAGCAGGGCTGATTGTGATGGCGACGCATCGACAGTCACCGATCTCGCGTGGTGTGATGGGAAGCGTGACAGATCGTATCGTCAGAACATCCGGCGTTCCCGTGATGGCGGTTCACCCGGCGACTCTCGATACCCTTGAGGTTGCTAAATCCGGCGTTCAATCCGTGATCGTGCCCCTGGATGGATCAAAGGAGAGCGAACGGGTTGTGCCACTGTCGGCCGATCTCGCGAAATCGGCTGGTGCCGAACTTGTGTTATTGAGCGCTATCGGCTCAGGATTCCTGGGCTTCTTCGGAAGCCACGCCACTGCCAACCTAAACCGTGTGGCGTTCACAGACCACCTTGAACGTATCGGTAGAGAGATGGTTCCCCCAGACGTGACAATCACGGTTGAGGTTGCTGAAGGTGATGCAGACGACGTGATTCATGATGCAGCTGCAAAGCACGAGAACTCCATCATCGTCCTTTCATCTCACGGTTCCTCGGGCCTGAAGCGCATGATCCTTGGATCTGTTGCAGACAAGGTGATCAGGAGCGCCGAACGGCCTGTCGTCGTGGTCAGGGAAGAGTAGTCAGCCGGTCTGCTCGGTCGGACACGGACATCACGGCGCAAGTGCGATGGTGACTGCGCCGAGAGCTACTGCGGCTGCTCCGGCTGCTCGTCCCCGGGTCACATGCTCTTTGAGTACCAGAGCACCGAGAACGACGCCGATTCCTATCGCAATCTCACGGAACGGGCCGACGTAGCTGACCTGCGAGATTCTTAACGCACTCAGTATCAGTGCATAGGCGAGGAATTGGAGCATGCCGCCGACGACTATCGTTCTCCAGTGAGTGCGGATTTCACCCTTGAACTGCGCTCGTGAGTAGCTTCGGTGTATCAATGCGAGCGAGCCGAGCGATCCACCAGCAGTCAGGAAGAACATGTACAGGACGGGCGTTACATGCTCGACACCTTCCTTATCAAGAACCGAGTACGAGCCGATCAGCACGCCTGTGGCGATTGCAAACAGGACGCCCCGGTCAGTGAGAATCCCTCGAACTCCACTGTTCAGACCATCCCGTCTACGTGAGCTGAGCCCGACTGCGATAATGCCGATTAGGATCAACGCCATCCCCAGGGAAGCCTGCACAGTGACCGTTTCGTCAAGCGCCAGCACGCCAAGAATAGGGATAAGGGTCAAGCCGAGGCCTCGGGCAACTGGATAGACGATAGAAAGATCGCCGTATCGATATGCCCGGCCGAGCGTGAAGAAATAGAGGATGTGCAGCCCGATGGTGCCGCCAATGAACGCCCACCCGGTGCCACTGGGAACATCGAGTACAAGTAACACGATGGCAGTCGGCAGCATGATTAGTGCGCCTGATGTAGCCATCCACCAGTTCGCCAGTTCGGGAGTTCCCGCACGCTTGGCAAGCAGGTTCCACGAAGCGTGCGCCACTGCGGAAATGAGTACAAGTAGTACCGCGACACCGGTCATCTAGGTCCTTTGGACCGGCCGGTTCGTGCAGTCGTGAGGCCGGGCTGACTAACTGGCCTGAGTTGTGGCCAGCGCCCAGTCTACTCTCAACTCAACATCACCCTCAGCCCAGGGCTTGGTGATGTATTCGACCGCGCCGAGCGATCGGGCCATCGCCATGTCTTCGGGGCGGCCTTTTGCGGTCACCATGATTACAGGGACTTGCGATGTGCGAGTATCCGCTTTCAGTGTTGCTAGAGCATCGAAACCGCTAACGCGCGGCATCATCACGTCCAATAACACGAGTTCGGGGAATTCGGAGATCACGAGGTCGAATACCTCTTCACCATCTTCCGCTTCCAGCACATCGTGCCCGGCATCTTCAAGAATCGTTGCAAGAGCCAGGCGAACGTCGGCGTTGTCGTCGACTACGAGAATTCGAGCCAATAGTATCCTCCGAGGGCCTGTGCACTTCTGCTTCCCGTTGCGCCGCTCATGATCTACCGGGCACCCGACGAGAATAGGCATTACCAAGTTTGAACAATCCCGGTAGTAACGTGAAACGTGTTTACACCCCAAGTGTTAGGTGATTTCAACAATTCGCACCGACCGAGCTGTGAAGCTGCCTGTGCCCTTATACTGGCGTTTTCCAGTTCAGTTCCAACTTAGACCAGACTATTACAACAGTGAGTTAGACAGGTTTACCGGTGCATTACCAGAATGAGCGAACGTTCGGCTGCCGAATTTCCGATTCATGGACGTACAGAGGACTAAAGACGGTCATCCTCGAGAATGAACTGCTCCGAGTGAGCGTGCTTGCTGACAAGGGTGCGGACATCTTCGAACTGGTACATAAGCCATCCGACACCGATTTCATGTGGCGGACACCGTGGAGTGTGCGCGACATCACCAAATGGGTACCTTCAACTGGCTGGGGAGAAGGGGTCTGGCACGATACGTACATCGGCGGATGGCAGACGATTGCCCCGACGGGCGGTCATCCTCAGCAGTACGCAGGGGCCGATATCGGCCAGCACACCGAAGCTACCTTGATGCCCTGGGACGCTCAGATCACTGAGGACACGCCGGAACGCGTAAGCGCGAAATTCTGGGTGAGAACGGTTCGCACCCCATTCTGGATCGAGAAGACGATCACACTGGAGTCCGGATCAGCCGTGCTGACAATAGAGGACAGCCTGACCAATGAAGCGGAAGAGCCGGCTGAGGCAGAATGGGGTCAGCATGTGGCATTAGGTGAGCCGTTTCTTACCTCAAACTGCATCCTGGACATTCCGGGTGCGGACCACTTCACCCCTG
>JAJCYX010000418.1 GCA_029262715.1 Chloroflexota bacterium | reverse complement strand
CCCAACACCGCGTTGAGCGCTCCGATCACGCTCTCATCGAACATCATTTACGAGGTCTACTCACAGTCGGCGAACGTCTGGAACCTCACACCTAAAGTTGATCAGGAAACTGGGGGGATAATCATGTGGCTGCTGGTCGACATGATGAGCGTGGTTGGCGCAGGGATCGTATTCATCATGTGGTATCAGCGCGACCTGGCGGCTGATGAGGACAAAAAATTGCAAAGAGGAAGGTCCGCGAATCGACGGCGACGCGGACCGGCGCCAAAAAGAGGCGGCACGTTGCAGAGCCGGGATTGAGCGCACTGAAAATGGTGAGCAGCTTCACTAAAATTGAAATGAAAGTGACCATGAATAAAGTCTTGGCGATGTTGATATCACTAGCTATCCCGCTGCTCTGCCTAGCGTGCGGCGATGATGAACCAGCCGGCGCACCGACTTCGACGCGCGCTCTGGAATTTTTTGCTGCGCGAGTAGCTGCGGCAGAAGCTAAGGCGCTCGTTGACTCTGGTCAGGGTGTACTTGTTGACACGCGATCATCCGAACAGTTTGCGAACCGACGCGCCGCGGGAGCAATCCTGGCACCGCTTGAGGCGATCAGAGCCAACCCGGATATTCCAGCCATAGCAGCAATACCTGAAGATCAACAGATGATCTTGTATTGCACTTGACCGGATGAGCACACTAGCGCCCTTGCGGCGCAGAACCTCATCGATCACGGATACAACCCGGCCCGCATCAAGGTCCTACTTGGCGGGCTCGACGCGTGGGAACAAGCCGGATACGCCATCGAGGAAAACGGATATTTCAATCACGAATGAACTGCACGGTACCGTTCCGGACATTCGTCTTCAGGCCAGTCTGTCTGGATAGTCCCGTGCCCGATGTTAAATCGGTCCCCAGGAACCGCCCGTAAGCCGTCAATGCGAATGCTGACGTAGTTCAGGGCGAACCGTACCCAATGCCGTCACTTTGCCTAACTTACTGGCGATCTAGTGTGCGTAGGTAGTTAACAATATTCCAGATCTCCACGTCATCTAGAAGACCCGCCGTCGACCGCATAGGAGTTCCAGGAATCCCGCCCTTGATCACGTCGAACAGTTCCCCGTCAGAGTGAACAGGAGTGTCCAGGATCAGATTGGTAGGGGTTTGGGCGATGAATCCGGCCTCAGGACCGTCCCCCGCCCCGCTCTCTCCATGGCAAGACGCACAGGATTCAACGTACACGCTTCGACCCATCTGTACTGATTGTTCCGTCATTCCCACTGGATTGATCTGTTCTTGCGGGATACCAAGGCTGAAAACAGAAGCGTTCAGTAAAGCAAAGATTCCGATGATCGCTGAGGTTGCACCCGCCGCGGGGACAAGCACGGATCCAGGGCGGTGCTGTGCTATTCGCGATTTGGTCATGGCAAATGCGATAAGACCCAGTAGCACAAGCTCGGCCCCAAACATGCCCCAGGTAATGGTAGGCGACGGCGTGATCGGCTCCTCTAAATCTCCAACCGGGTCAGTCTCGAACCGGAACGAAGTTTGAGTATCGAAAGCGTCCGTCCTGACAACTTCCAACTCAGCTGCGTACAGTCCAGCGATACCTATTGGGAAGCCCTCAGATACCCAGATGCCATTGCCCTCGGGAACCATAGTTTTCAACGGTTCACCCAGCTCCTGCTCCAAGAATTTAAGACGAATCCTCACATCGCTAACACTGGCCCCGGTCAACGGTCGGCCACTGACGTCCGTTAGCTGCAGTCGTGCCGTGTTGTCCCCAATGCTGCCAGGTATCACCTGAAGGTCCACAGACGTGCGGTTCTCAGTAGCAGAGAACTCTCTCATCTCCGTCACACCTATCCCGTTCCTACCAGCGAACTGACGTCCAGGCTCCAATCCAGTCATCCATCCTGCGGCCAGAACAATCAGCAACGCAATTGAAGCCTCGGCCACTACTAATGAAGATAGTCGCCGATAAGAACGTTCATCTCGTAGTAGGGCTATCGACACCCAGAAAGAGTTGACTGCAGCCAGGACCCCCAAAGGCACGAGAAGCGCGATCTTTGACACCAACGCCCAACCGTAAGGAGTCGCAGTCGCCTGCGGAATCGTGATCTGAAGCCATCCCGCCAGCACACCTGTCAGGATCAAGAGAGCAGCGCTGCCCAGGGCGAGGGCAGTAAAGCTCGGGATAATTGCGCTGGTCAGTTCGTTTAGCGTCCCGGCAGGAATTTTCTTGTACAAGTAAGGCAACTGCACTCCAAGGAACAGCAGTCCTCCAACCCATGCGGCCGCGGCCAAAAGATGAAGGAAATCGTTTGCGATTCCAATCAATCGCGTATCGGATGGGAGAGCAGCGGCGTGACTGTTGAGCGAGGTAGTGAATAGTATGGCGAGCCCCGCGATCAATCCGATCTGGCCGAATCTCGAGCTTGTTATCGGCAGATCAAAGCGCCCGTCCTTCACGGTGCTGCGGGCAGGAAGCTGGCGCCCAAGTTCCAGAAAGATAGCGGCTACGATCAGAAACAGCGCCCGCCATAGCCACTGCGTCCCCCAAGCTGTGTCAAATATCACATTAAATAGTGGGGTACCGAATGCGGCGATTACCGACACATCGAACGAGTTGCTTGCCTGTTGAACAGCGATCGCTACCAGAGCTATTGACGCTAAAACAATTGCAAACCACGCAATTCGGTAAATCTGCTGGCTGTGAATCACCAACGCGTCACCACGTTGCGTGGAGGGCCGAGAGTCAGACCAGACCGGTCCGATAACCAGGGCATCGATAATCAACGTGCCGGAGAAAAGAAGTATGGCGGCGAGGAACAGCCATCTCAGCCACGGATCGGTAATGCTCTGAAGCAGAGGCTGCTCGACCGACACAAACACTCCATCGGATATCGGCTCCCCAACCGCGAAGCGGAATGAGCCCACCACCGAGTGGCCATCCGAAATGGATATGATTCCCCACGAGACTGAGTACGTGCCATTTTCAAGCTCCGGCAGAGTTACAGACAGAACCGAAGATTCTCCCTGCACGAGAGCGTTGTCCTCGTTGTCAACCTGCTCTCCTTCAGCGTCAAAAACCCTAATCTTTCCTAGCGTGGCTTCGATCGGTTCTGAATACCAGATGGTGACTCGGGTGGGAGGCCCGTCGAGAACACTCTCCTCCGCGGGGTCCGTCCGAACCAGGTTCGCGTGAGCGCTCGCAGACTCTGGTTGGCCTAGCAATGCCGTCAACACAAGCGCCAACAACACAGCGGTGGCGAGTGCTACGGGGATCATGCGTCTAGTCAATCTGAATTTGTCCCGTAACAGAGTGGTTCATGATCAGAACGGCTTCGTTCATCGCCTCGAATGAACAGCGTGGTGCTGTTCCGCGCATTCGTCTTCGGGCCCGTCTATCTGGATTGTCACGTGCTCGATGCCGAAGCGGTCACTGCACGTCTGCCGCAGGTCGTCCAGTATCTGCCGCCCGTCCAAGGACGGTGCATCCAACTCGGCATGGGCAGTCATCACCTCGTATCCGCTGGTTACGGTCCACACATGAATGTCGTGTATCGAACTGACGCCGTTCACACCTTCTAATTCTGTGCATAGCGCATCCAGATCGAGACCCTTCGGCGCCGCCTCCATGAGAATCCGCGCTGTGTCCAACGCCAGCCGGGTTGAACTGAACACGATGATCAGTCCGATAATGACGGCAACGATAGGGTCGGCGATGAACCAGCCGAAGACAAGGATCAGTGCGCCAGCCAGCAACACGCCAACCGAACCGAGCGCGTCTCCCATCACGTGCAAGAAAGCGCTCTTGACATTCAGGCTCTCATGACGCGACCTGTTGAGCACCCAGAGCGCAGCTATGTTCACAGCCAGCCCGATTGCCCCGACCGTCAGGGTCAGACCGCCTTCAACTTCGGGGACATCGCCAAACCTGCGGGAGGCGTCGAAGAAGATCCATCCGGCGATCACCCAGAGGCTGGCCGCGTTCAATGAGGCAGCGATGATCTCAACGCGCTGAAAGCCGAATGTCATCCGGGCGGAGGCGGG
>JAJCYX010000417.1 GCA_029262715.1 Chloroflexota bacterium | reverse complement strand
AGCATGACGACGGGGAGTGAGCCTGCCCAGATGTTGATGAACTGCCCCATCGACTGCGCCAGCCCAGCGCCCAGGTGCACCGACATCACTGCGGGGTCTGACTTGACCTGCGAGTACCCACCGGCCATTGCGGCGACCGTTCCTTCGTGCAGAGCGAGTATGCCGTGGATGCTGTCATGACTAAGTAGAGCGTCAAAGAAGCGCGCTTCCCGTGAGCCCGAGTTGTAGAACAGGTACTTTGTGCCGGATGCGGCGAGCTGTTCCACCATGACCTGCGATGCGTTGCCTGTGAATTGGCGCCGTTTCATGTTCTTTTCTCCGATGGGTGAGCGTGGTTAGTGAAGGTTTCAGCAGGCCGCTCAACTGGCCGTATTGAGATTTTCCAAGTGCCAGGAGTGTGCTGCGGGAACTTTACGCCGGGTAAAAGTCGGCGGCAAGTTGCGTTCGTCAGGGCTGATGCATGGCCCGCGTTCGGTACTGTGCCGACCGCGATAGTATGCGGCGAGATCGCTTCAGAGGTTAAGAGGAGAATCCGATGGCACGAAGACTTGAAGGACGGGTTGCGATTGTTACTGGTGCGAGTTCAGGCATGGGCAAAGTGACAGCGTTTCAACTCGCCCGTGAAGGAGCTAGCGTCGTACTGGCCGCTCGTAGGGAGGAGGAGGGTGAGCAGGCTGCTCGAGAGATTCGTGACCAGGGCGGAAATGCAAAGTTCATACGCACAGACGTTTCGATCTGGGCCGATGTCAATGCAATGGTGGAGTTCACTTTAAGAGAGTTCGATGCCTTGCACTGTGCGTTCAACAACGCCGGCCTCAGCGCACGCGGCACGGATCAGTGGCTTGACGTTACAGAAGAGCAATGGGATCAGATGATTGGTATCAACCTTAAGGGCGTTTGGCTGTGCATACGACACGAAGTCGAGGCAATGATCGAGGCTGGCGGAGGGTCCATCGTCAACAACTCTTCGCTATTCGGAATGCGCGGTGGTGGAAGCGCACCATATACGGCGTCGAAACACGGAGTGATCGGACTAAGCAAGTCTGCAGCTGTTTCATTTGCCCGGCAAAAAGTCAGGGTGAACGCTGTCGCACCTGGAATCATCATGACGCCGATCATGGAAGCGAGGCTCGCTGACAATCCGGAGATGGCGGGACAGGCTGGAGCGTTTATTCCAAACGGGGAGATCGGCGGTTCTGAGGCGATAGCTGAAACTGTGACATGGCTTCTAAGCGACGAATCCGCATACATCACCGGCGAGTGCATCTCTGTCGATGGCGGTGTGATGGCGCAGTTATTCCCGCCACGTCCTTAGCTTTGAAAGATCAGAAGCTGGCACCGTCAGTTCCACGCCGCTCGTTCCTGCGGTAGAGTTGCGCCCATCTCGATTCTGCGCCCCCGCAACCAGTCTCACGGAGCCTTTTCATGAAGATCACCGATATCACCGTCACTCCACTAACGATCGGCAAAGGGCTGCTGCGAATTCAGACCGACGCCGGAGTTGAGGGCTGGGCCGAAGCTCCCGGCCGCAACCGGGTTGTGCCGGGCAGGAACGGCTCCGTATTCGAGGCTTATCTAGAGAGCATCGTCAAGCCTGCCCTGATCGGCGAAGACCCTTTGCTGATCGACCGCCACTGGGAGATGCTGGCGCAGGGCAAGGAAGACAGGCTGTACAAGCTTCCGGCCAACGTCGTCGGCGTGATCGACGTTGCACTGTGGGACCTGATGGGTAAGGAGACCGGCCTACCGGTTCATGCTCTGATGGGCGGAGCGGCTCGCAAGACAGTCAAGCTTTACTGGTCTACCGGTTCGGGGTGGAAGTTTCAGCCGGAAGAGATGCTGGCGCTGGTGAAGAAGGGCTGGGACATGGGGTTCCGAGCGTTCAAGATTCGCATGGACTGGAAGGGCTGGCGGCAGGATGCCGACCCGGCGAAGGACTATGCAATGTTCAAGCTGGTGCGCGAGTTCCTTCCGCAGGACATCTATCTCGGTTTCGACGCCAACAACGGCTACTCGGTTTCGACTGCGATTCAGCAGGGACGAAAGTTCGAGGAGCTTGGTATCGACCACTTCGAAGAGCCTCTGCCCCGCGAGGACTTGCCGGGTCTGAAGCAGGTTGCGGACGCATTAGATGTTGCAGTTTCAGCGGGTGAGCAGGATGCGTACCGATGGTGGTTCCAGAACCTTGTAGAACTTGGTGACCCCGATATTCTGCAGCCTGACATTCTGAGTGCGGGCGGTCCGTCTGAGGTGAAGAAGATCTTCGACCTTGCGACTACGTGGAACAAGCCGATCATGCCGCACAGCCCACAGGCCGGGATCAACAGCATGGCGTCGCTGCACACCTACGCGACGGTGCAAAATGCGACTCGACCGCACGAGTTCTCGACTGAGTTTTCTGGGCCTCTCGATGAGGTTGAGGAGCTGTTCGGAAGCGGCGTGATTCCGCAGGACGGCAACATGATCCTGACGGACAAGCCGGGCCTCGGCATAGACCTGAACGAGGCAGCAGTAGCGAAGTACACGGACAGATAGAGTAAGCGGCGAGCCATGTTTTCCGGTGTAGCAAGCCGCGTTTTGTGTTGCGCCGGCAAGCCGGGTTTTCCGTTGTGTCACAGGTACCGTTCGACTTAGAAGCGGTCGCGCCCCTTCGTCCTGAGCGGGCGCGAAGGACCTGGAGTGCGGAGCAAGCTCAGACACAAGTCTTGCCATCACAGGGACACGCGCCGACGGCTGCGTGTCTGTCATTCTGAACTTGATTCAGAATCTCTCGGGCGACCGTGCTACACGGGTCAGATCCCTCCGCTGCGGTCGGGATGACAGAACGAATTAGCAGCTTGCTGCAAAACTCGGCTCCGCCGCCGACAACGTAACTTGCTGCTCGGTAGCCACAACGGCCGCATCCACCTCCAGCTATCATTCGCTGCTCAACGCCCAACTCTCACACTACGGAAGCAACAAATTTGCGTCTACTTCTACCTCTGCTCGCTGCGCTGAGCCTGCTTGTTGTTGCCTGCGGTAGCGACGGTGACGCCGATTCAGCCAGCTCCGTCTTTGACCCTGCGGCCCCGTCAGATTGGCCCG
>JAJCYX010000416.1 GCA_029262715.1 Chloroflexota bacterium | reverse complement strand
CTCCATCCGCATCTGGAATCCTGCCATCTGCGTGCCGTGACCCGCGGCGTACATTTCGAGTGAAGGATTGTCGGTTCTGCGTCCCAGATCAATGACCTCTTTCAGCATCTCTGTCGCACGGTCGTAATCGTCAAAGACCACGGCAAGCGCTCTTGCCAGTGGTACTTTCACCAACGCTGCGGCAGATTCGTCTATGTGCGGGATCTTGAGCGCCTGCTCCTGAAGGGAGGCCATGCCGGCCAATCCTGCAGGGCTACTCAGGAACATCTGGGCAATGGCGATGGCGCGATCTGTTTCGCCAGACGAGCGGAAATAGTCGAAAGCTGCCGCCAGGAACTCAACCGCTTCGCCTCCACGTTCCAGGGCAGCAAGTGACCGTCCCATCCCTTCCCTCGCTTCTGCTACAAGCCGCTCATCAGTCAGATCCCGGCTGGTGTTCATCGCGTACTCGAACTGTTCATGAGCCGAGTTGTATGCATACGCGTCAAGCGCACGAGTACCGGCGGTCACCGCCCATCGCGCTCGACTTTCAGCGTCCCCAAAAGCTCCCGATTCGCGCCAGTGAAATGCAATCTCGGATGCATTCTCGATGGCCCTGTCGCCAAAGAATTTTTCGAGTTCTTCAGCGATCTGGGCATGCAGTTTCGCCCGGTCGATTGTCGATCCGCGACGGACTAAAACCTGTCGTGTAATCTCATGAATGAATCGATATCGACCCTGAGAATAGTCACGTTCCTCGATAATCCGCCGCCGCAAACCGATCTCGATGGCATCCGCGACAGCCTGGTTCTCGGTAGAAGAAAACATCGCCGTCAGCCGGGGGATATCGAACTCTCGGCCAAGCAACGCCGCAGTGTGGAGGATGTTGATCGCGTCAGTCGGCACCGCGGATAACCTGGAACTCACAACATCAACCGCACTTGCCGGGATTGTCAGGGACCTGTCCAGATCAAGTTGCTCCCACGAAGCGGCAAGCTCAGTGAGAAAAAACGGATTGCCTTCACTGAGGCGCACAGCCTCCACCAAACCGCGTGTAGTGCCACTTCGAGACGACGTGCTCTCGAACAGTTCTCTGGCCTGGGCCTCGTTCAATCCTGCAAGCGGAACCCAGACACTACCCTGGACCCTCTTTAGGCCGGTCAAAGCAACGGAGGTCGGACTCCCTGGATCCGGGGGCCGGGCCGTTCCTATTGCGACGACTCGATTCGTACGGATACGCTCGGAAAGCATGTTGAGGGTGGCCATTGAGGACGAATCAGCCCAGTGAATATCATCGAATATCAGGAGCAGCGGAAACTCGGCAGCATAAGCTAGAACCAGTGTGCATATCGAGTCTCGAAGTTGGAATTGCTCCCGTTCATACTCAACTGCCGATGGAGAGGCGACAACGTCTGCCAGGTCAGCAAGTTCTGGAATGTGGGCGGCGATTATCCGAGCCGCAGATTGCTGGCGATCCATGATCTGGCCGTCTGTATCTTCCCCGGAAAGCGAACGTAGGATCTGAGTCCACGGCCAGTACGCGGGTTGCCCCGTACCCTCCTGACAATGGCTCCATACAACTCTGGCTCCAACCTGCCTCGCAACAAGCTCCATCTCCTCGCATAGTCGAGTCTTACCGATCCCGGCCTCGCCTTCGATGATCGTGAGAGAACCGCCATCGCCCGAAGAGGCGCGCTCTACTGCCAGCGAAAGTGCTGCTAGTTCTGCCTGCCGTCCTACAAATGACACCATGGGCGCCAACCTGACTCTGCCGTTGGCGAAAGATGATAGCGATGCCACGACTGTTTCAACGCAGGTTACACATTCACTGTAGTCGGTGTCAGGCTGGACCCCAGTTGCGGCTCAGGTGCGAAAGCGAAGGTGAGTTGCCCTCGTCCGCCAGATAAAGTCGTTCGCCGGGCATGATCGCTCACTATTGGAGCGACTGAGCGACCGAACAAGATGCAGCGCAGTGACGCTTTTGAATGGCTCCTCCGGCTCGAAAGATTCCTGCGTCAGAACGTCATCGCGTCCAGCGCTCGTCGTACGCCTGGTAGTCAGACACAAAACCAGCTCCGGTGAACGCGTCAACTAGGGAATGCCGGACCAACGATAAGCGGTTCAATGCAGCGTCTGTGACTCTGCATGATGTCGCAGAGACACAATCATTTGAGAAATCTGTCTGGATTTGAAGAAGCTCTGAGCAGCTCCTGGCAATTGCATCGGAATGCGTGCCGACTGGCAGATTAGAAAGGTTGGTACTGTCGCATGGTCCCTGGGTAAACGAAGTTAATCTCCACTGAGCGGGATCTTCAGCCGTCTCCAGCCTTTGCACTTCGTTCAACATCCAGGGAACTATGTGGCTTGAAACGAGGGCACTAGCACCAATGATCGCCGATTCGCGTTGAGCACCGGCGGCGGCCCGGACCTCAAAGCTGTCCTGCGTTATTGATACCCATTTGGGTACGAGTATGGCCGTAGGTATTGCCAAAACAGCGATGATTGCGATCAGCACTGTCAACATTGACGGGTTCCTGATCTCCCTTCGCAGACGGCCCGGTACGGATTCCTTATTGGTCTGTAGTTCTGTGACTGACACCATCTCAAACCTCGCCAATCTGAGCGCCTGGCTGACGACTCCCGTAGTGTTCCGAATCCGTAGCCGACGAACACGATAGTTAGCGTGTGTTGCCATGGACTCCAGATTCATCATCCGCGGCTGGTTGATTGGCTTCATCGTCCAATCACACCATTTGTCGTGTGGACGG
>JAJCYX010000415.1 GCA_029262715.1 Chloroflexota bacterium | reverse complement strand
CTTCGACCGCGACGGCTTCTACTGAAGTGACTTTCATGATTCTTCGCTCCAGGCTATTAACGGTTCACGGAATTCGGTGTCCGAGAACTAACGGATGATTCAGAAGTGTTCGGACGTTGCAACCCGGCGCACGATACCACTGGTATGACGAAAGGTCAGCGGTCAACGAACGGAACCTCGAGTCTTGCAGGTCCGGGACGACGGATGGCTCTGTAAACGACATATACAGCGGCCAGAGAAGAGACCGGCAACACCACCGCAAGCGCCACGATGCTGAATGGATTAAGTAGATCGCTGTTGATGGAGATGGCAATCAGGGCGGAAAGATAGACGGCATAGAATCCGATCATGAATATCCCGTCTCTTCGTGCGGCGCGCTTACCGATAATGGCGATAGTGAGCACGACGATACCGACCGTGACCGCAATCGGGAAGTCAAACTTGATTGCGTCGGTAGGTACCTCCAGCCCTCCGCCGGAAACCAGTGCCGCTCCACCGATTACTCCGAGGACATTGATGATGCTGGCGCCCACAGCGTTGCCGATAGCAAGATCTGTCTGACCTCTGAGCGCTGCCACAATCGCAGTTGTCAGCTCCGGTGCCGAAGTGCCTGCTGAAACTATCGTCAGCCCGATTATCAATTCACTCACACCGAGCGTAGATGCGATGTCCGAGGCCGAATCGACGAACAGGCGAGACCCGAGGATTAACAGAGCGGCGCCCAATCCAGCGAGTCCGAGTCCCGCGCCCATCTCAGTCAGTGCAGCCTGCCGTGTGCGAGTTATGCGTGACTCACGAGTTGCACGCGCTGTTCGGCGTGACTGCAAGACGGAAAAGGTGATGAAGCCGACCAGTGCCACCAAAAGCACAACACCTTCCCATTCAACAACGGTCTTGTCAATCGCAAACAGGTACACGAGTGTCGATGCTGCGATAAGTACCGGAAGGTCTTTCCTGATCGTGATGTTGGAGACCGGGATCACGATGATGGTCGCGGCTGCACCGGCTACGACCAGTATGTTGAAGATGTTGCTGCCGAGAACATTTCCTACGGCAAGGCCGCCTCGACCGTCTGCTGCTGCGACGATAGAAACGCTTGCTTCAGGGGCCGTGGTTGCGAATGAGACGATCGTCAGACCGATGACGAGTGGAGATAGCCCGGCGAGTATGCCGAGGCGTGTCGCGCCGCGAACAAGACCCTCCGCTCCTATCACAAGGAGGACGAGACCGGCGAGGAAGATGACTAAATCGAGTGGGCTCATGCGGGTCTGGTGAGAACCTCGACCCACGTTGGCCGCAGTCCTGCGGCAAGGGCTGTACGCATAGATGCGATGTTTGAGCTTGTTGTGCCGTAGTAAGGAAGCGCTCCGACATCGAACACGGCTCGGGAAGCGGCTGCGGTCATGGCTGGGCCAAGACCGCAGCCGCGGTGGTCGGGCAGGATATCTATGCCTATCTGGTACATGAATTCCGAATCTTTCGACACTCCAGCGACACCAACGATTTTGCTTTTTGCCTGAGCCACAGCGGCAAATACCGTTGGCCGCCCTGATGAATTCGGCTCAAGAGAAATGGCGTTGCTGAAATGTGCGCGATCAATCATAGTCGGATTTGAAGCCAACTCTGACTCGATATCGACCACGCGCACGGTGTATTCAGGAGAGTATTCAGGTTTTGTGATGCCGTTCGAAGGAGCCGTAAAGCGGGGATATGGGCCGTGGACGGTTAGATTTCTTTCGGCGCCGTGCTTGATGAATTCAGCGAGCATCTGGTCTCGGTCTGATGTCCGGAAGGTTTTTTGGGCCCAGTTCAGATCGCGCTGGTCCACGGAAATGATGGCACCGATTCCAAGCGTCACAGCACCGATTCTTCCAGGGTGTGGGTTGAATGACCGATGTGCAGGCCAGGACATTCGTTCAGGCTCCCTGGCGACCACGTGAATTCCACCGCCAGTCAGTTGCTCAGGCTGACAGCCAGTTTCAGCTGCAATCATATCCACAACCGTCTGCCGAACCTGAGCAGCATCCATTGTCTGTCCTTAAAGCTCAGGGTGGCGCAGGTGCCAGTTGGTCGCCTGCTCATGAGCATGTGCCAGCTGGAGAAGCTCGAGATCATTGTGAAGCGCGGTAGTGAGCATTGCGCCGATTGGCAGGCCATTGCTTTCCGAGAATCCCGCCGGGACGCTTGTGGAAGGATGCCCGGTGATGTTGAAAGGTGCGGTGAAACAGGCGTTGATGCCTCGTGAGTGTTCACCAGGGCGGCGCGAACGTTCGGCGGTCACGAATGGCGAAGTCGGCATCGCCAGGGCGCGGACACCGGTTTTATCTGCTGAGAAGATCTCGGACTCAAGTAGTCCGCGTACAGTCCGGCCAACTTCTGACGCATTCAGTAGGTCGTCTGCACCGAGATATGCGCCTTGCATCAGATAGACACGTGTTATCTCGCCGTAACTATCCCAGTATTCACCGAGGCTTTTTGCGTGCCGTTGATATGCCTCGGCATTGAGCACGAGGAAGTTCGCCATACGCGCCTCTGCCAGACCTCGAACTGGGACATCTATCACTTCACAACCCAGCGATTCAAGTGTGCCTAAAAACTCCTCGAAAGCAGCCAGCACCTCAGGTTCGTTTGGAGCGGATCGGACGAACTTCCAGGGAACACCGATGCGCCATCCGCGGACATCAGCTTCGCTCAGCCGATCGGCGTAGCCCACGGGAGCGCCGGGCCAACTCATATCGTCGTCCGGTACGAATCCTGCCAGCGCGTCCAACATCAATGCCGCGTCCTCGACGGTTCGAGTGAGCGGCGAAATTTCGCTGTGAGAGTTGTGGTCCATCCCTCTTCGGCTGACGAGACCGTGAGTTGGCTTGAACCCGATCAGACCGTGCGCACCACCGGGGAGACGGATTGACCCTCCGCCGTCTGTGCCGATAGCTGCGGATGCGAGGCCGCCACTTGCCGCAGCGCCAGAACCTGAGCTTGATCCGACAGAGGCGAACCGAGGGTTCCACGGATTCCATGGCGGCGGAGCAAGATCGGCTTCTAAGGGACGTGACCAGCCAAATTCGTTGAGGTTCGCCTTGCCAATTACTACTGCACCGGCTCGCCTGAGCTTCTCAACCGCAGCCGCGTCGTGCTCCGGTACCCAATCAGCAAGCAGGTTGCTGTTATCGGTCGTCCTGAGACCTTTCGTTGGGATCGAGTCCTTAACCGCCAGCGGAATACCGGCAAGCGGCCCGACCTGCTCGCCGCGTGAGATTGCATCATCAACCCGTTGTGCCTGCTCAATCGCCCTGTCTTCGTCGATTGTGATGAAGGAGTTCAGTTGAGGGTTGTGTGAGTGGATTCGACCGAGATATGCACGCGTCAGCACGACGGCGGATAGTTCGCCTGAACGAATTCTCCTGGCCTGCTCTGCCAGCGGCAGGTAGTGAAGTGGCGTGTCTGACTCGGTGCCTGGAGTTCCGGGTTGATCGGTGTTGTTGCTCATTGAGTCCGTATGCGCGGTTTAGTCGTCGTTGCCGTCAACTGTCAGAGAAAGCAGGTTGGGGTCGACCTCTGCCGGGAAGATCGGAACAAGCTCGGCCATTCGGGTCGCGGCAGCGTTGACGCCTGCGAGTAGTTGATGAAGCTGCTCGGCGTCGGATTGGCTCATCGGCGCAGTCGACATCATGCGCTGCATGATGTCGGACGGTGATCCTGGATCTTGCACTGGTCGCCTCGTTCTGATGTGATTTCGAGATGATAGCAGCGCCTGATCGCTGCGGCGGATTCGTCCCGTTTGGGTCAGCGAGAACCGGAACCGTGTAGGCCCTCGTGTGGCGATGGCTGGGGAAACCGATCATTGTCTTGGACTGCTTTTCCAGGTCGCTGGCAAAAGCTGGTAAGCACAGGACGGTAATCGACAACATGACCACAACCGAATGGCTTCGGTCGAAGATCGGACCGGCGCCCCATCCTGCTCCTCCCGAACGCGCCTCTCGGTCGGGTAACCCTGGTGCCGATTTCTTCACCGGATACCTGCGCGCTGAGATGCGAGTCCTGCACGCCTACTGCGGCGACGGAAGTTCGACTATCAGTCTGGCGACATTTGTTCCTATGGGTGAGGTCATCGGTATTGACCCCGACACGTCCAGGCTTCGTCGTGCCCGAGGCCGTTCGTTTGTGGCTGACACCGGGGAGATCTCGTTTGAGCGATCCTCTCTCCACGATCTGCCATTTGGCCCCGATGACTTCGACGCTGTACTGGTAAATGAGGCGTTTTCAGTTGAGGCGTCGCCGGAGAGGGCTTTGGAGGAGGTCAAAAGGGTTCTTGTGCCCGGCGGGCTACTAGGAGTGCGCCATACGGTTGCGTCCAGCCGCGTCTTGACCGGGGATGCGCCTTTGATCGAACGGTCTTTGCGTCGACGAGACACGGTGTTGCGAGATATTGGCGGGGATCCAGATGCAGGGTTGAAGCAGCCTTCGCTCTTGCGAGAGGCCGGATTCGTGAACCTGCGCGTGACGTCTTCAACCGAGCAGAAGAGCGATGAAGATCTGTTGATTGAGCTTGCTGTCGATGGCTTTGTGCCGATGGAACAGGACGCTGAATCTGGAATCGAAATGGACGAAACGCCGGTTGTTCATTCAATTGTGACCGCAGTGGAAACCGTCTGCTGGAAGCTGACCTGATGAACATTTCGCTTGAAGGCAAGGTTGCGCTGATCACTGGAGCAGGAAGCGGAATTGGCGCTGCGACTGCTCGCTTGATCGCACAGAGCGGTGGCTTCGTTGCGGTTACCGGAATCCCCGAAGCAGGGATCAACGCCGTTTCCGGTGAGATCAACTCGGCTGGTGGTGAGGCCATTGCGATACCGGTCGATGCTTCCGACTCGGACCAACTCAAGGCAGCGATTGCAGCTACGGTTGAGAAGTTTGGTCGCCTGGACATCGTTGTCGCCAGCGCTGGGATACAGATGCACAACGAAGACGTGGATCTACACCAGCTACCCGAGGAGGCGTGGGACCGCACGCATGACGTGAACTATCGCGGCGTGATGCTGACCTGCAAGCACGCTCTGGCCCAGATGGTTGAGCAGGGCGGCGGCGGACGCATCGTGATCATCTCTTCAATTACAGGGATCAGCGGACGATCTGCCAACGTGTCATACCTGTCAGGAAAGACCGGGTTACTGGGCCTGAATCGGTACATAGCGGTGCACTACGCGAAGTACGGGATCAGGTGTAATGCAGTGCTCCCCGGCGCTTTGGAACTGACGCCGAACCATGACCAGCACCCCAATGCCGCGGGTCGAGAAAAGCTGATGAACGAAACGATTCCGCTGGGTCGTCTTGGAACTCCGGAAGACATTGCCCCGATGGTCACTTTTCTGTGTTCAGACGAGGCCAGGTATGCGAGCGGTGGACAGTTCGTGGTCGACGGCGGAATCACTGTTATCTGACCGCGTTCACTACACATATATCTCGCATATACACCTATACATATATAGATACATATGTTTGGTTCGAAGTGTTCAGGTAGAACTAGGAATTACGATCAAACCGAGGAACGTCCATCGGTATGCCGTTCTGCCGCACGCTCTGTATAGATAGCGGCATGATGGAGCTCCAGGTCACGGCATCATATACATCTATCGGCGGCTTTGAGCCGCTCTTCACAGCCCTGGCGAAGTCTCTGAGAACTAGGTAGTCGCCGCCTCCGTGACCGGACCGCAACGCGTCTTCTCCGTGCTCCCTCCAGAGAGGATGCTCGTATCTGTCGGATAGCTCCCACAGGACTTGCCACTCAGGGTGCCCCATTGCCTCGTAACCCTCAGGTCGGGCCATACCCGGATAGTTGAAGTTAGCCGGACTTGTGCCGGGCGAGACGCCGTCGAGCCACACCAGCGGCTCTTCCTCATCATGCCTCCTGGAGACGAATGCTCCCGCCGTTCCCTGGATGCCGTAGTGAACCATGTTGTGCGGCCGCGGGCTGGCACTATCAAACCGAAGCGATATGACTCGGCCTTGCTCGGTCTGAATCAGCGTGGAAGCGGAATCGGCAGAGTTTGCCCACGCTTCAGCTTCGCTGTCAGGATGGCCGTCTGGCAGGACAGATCTGGCCCATTCATGACGTGCTGCGGACTGAGTGACGAAGGTTGTGGTGCGAAGCAATCGGTCGGTGCGGTTGATCCCGAGCCACTGCGCGATCGGTCCGAGTGAATGAGTCGGGTAGCCGTTGCCGCGTGATGTCTGGCTGCTTCCCGCACGCAGATTCCCACGCCACGTCCGAGTGCCATCTGTATGTATATTCAGGTCTCGGCAATCGTGTATATATCCGCCCTCTGCGAAGGTGATTTCGCCGAATGCGCCGCTCTCAACCATGTTGCGGACGAACATAGTCTCGCGACGGTAGCAGTAGTTCTCGGCCATCATGTATGTATAGCCAGTCTTCTCGACCGCTTCGACAAGCTCCCAGCACTCTTCCAGGGAGACTGCGGCAATCACCTCAGATAGGACGTGCTTGCCGGCATTGAGCGCCTGTACCGCCTGTTTGGCATGTAGCGCCATCGGTGTCGCGACGAACACCGCGTCGACCTCACGGTCGTCCAGCAGTTTCTCGAACGTGTCGTAATCCCGGAGGGAAGGATTGGAATCGATCCATCTGACTCTCACCTGCTCAGATGTGTCGCAGATGGCCACCAGCTCAATGTCATCTTGAAGTAGTTCAAGTGCGCTGGTGAAGCTGGCACCTCGGTGGCCGCCCGCTATGGCGATCCGAACTGGCCGACTATTCGACATGGTGAACTCCATAACTTCTTACAGACTTGTCCGTTGATAGGGCAGAGCCTGTGGTGGATGGCTACGGAGTTTAGATGTTTATCGAGCGGGAGGTTACGACGAAATTTCTGAGTTATGGAAACCGATCATGGTCTGCAAAGCAGTCGTCAAAGTCTTCGTCCCCGTACAGGTCGGCCGTGATGAAGCGTAACTGCTGGATATCGTCCTGGATGTTGTTTTGCGCCGGGCCGTTGAGAGCGTCGCAGAGCTCGTTGTTGGAGAGTGTCCGTGACGCGAGTTCAGCTTCTGTCTGAGGAGCGGACGCTGTTGGAGCTGACTCTGATCCACTGCTCAGGACATCTCCAATTGCGCCTACCATGAATGGGAGTGCGATGAGTTGACCAAGGAGATATAACTTGAGCAGCAACTTCATCCCACCAGAATCACACACGTCGCGCTAAAGAGAGAAGACTGCTAAGAGTGCATTGCGATTGCGGACGGATTGAATCGCGGGCGGATTGCCTGCTAAAGGCCCGAGAAATTCGGTCTAGCAACACATTTTCAGTTGTGAAAATAGGGTCGCTCAGGCAGTGCTTGCAATGATTGCCAGCACCGTCGTTCCTGCCATCAAAAATGGCGAAATCATGCGTACGGTAAATGTCTTCACGGGGCATCGTCCTGTTGCCGCAATGCAGGCTGAAATGGTTGGTACAGGGACGATTATGTGTGGCTTGGCGTTATCTATGTGTTACCGAAAAACCGGCCGAGTTTAGACTGCTCTCTGGACAATCTCCACGGCATATGTATGTCTGGATACATATATATGTACAAGCAGAAATTGAGTTCAAACTACGATCTACGTAGCTGTAGGACCGTCGATATATATGGCGTTATACATATCTTTCACGCGCCGTCTATCTCGCCTTCGGCCCAGGCCTTAATGATGTGATGAGCGATGGCGATTGGACCGGGAACCTTAAGGTTCGGATTCTCTTCATTGAGCGCACTCAGGACCTCGGCGCGGGTGAACCACTGGACGTCCGACATCTCTTCTTCGTCACTGTTGATCTCGGTCGAAATCGCCTTTGCGTGACAACCTATCATTAGCGACGAAGGGAACGGCCACGGTTGGGATGAGTGGTAGGTCACCTCACCAACCTCGATGCCGGCTTCCTCGCGTACTTCGCGACGTACTGCCTCTTCTATTGCCTCTCCCTGGTCCACGAACCCAGCAAGTGCGGAATACATACCTGACCGTGAGAGACGTCCACGGCTCTGGCCCAAGATGCAGCGGTCCCCGTCGTGGGTGACCATGATGACCACAGGGTCGGTGCGCGGGAAGTGTTCAGCCCCACACTCGCCGCACTTCCTGACATGACCACCCTTGCCCGGGGTTGTGCGGTGACCGCAAACGCTGCAAAAACCGTGGCGGGCGTGCCAGTCCAGTTGGGCACGTGCCTGGGCGAGGATTCCTGTCTCGGGGCCAGACAGTTCCATAGCGGCCGCGCGTACTTCCTGGAACTGCCAGGTATCCGGAAGGTTAAGTTCATGAACCGGATCGTGGACCTCCGAGATGTCCAGCGCGAAGTGTGGCCTGTCATCCATGAATCCGAGGAAAACCGGTTTCACGTCTATATCCATCCGCAGTGCATCGGCAGGGCTGATCCAACCGATGGCAGAGTGCGAGTTCGACTGGACGAGAGCGTTCAGCTGCCACATCGGTAGAACACGGGTTTTCTGGTCAGCGAACAGGGCGTCGAGGTAAACCTCATCGCGGCGTTGGACATCACCTCGGTCGAGTGAATTTCCGGCAAAGATATGTGGCTTTTTCATGGATCCTGATTTGGCTGATATCGAGAAATAGAGGACGCTGTAAGCGCCGAGTAATTCTGCTTGTTCCCGGTGAAACCCACCGAGGTATATAGAGAGATATGTATATACAGAT
>JAJCYX010000414.1 GCA_029262715.1 Chloroflexota bacterium | reverse complement strand
CTTTCCCGTTTTGCGCGAACTCAGGCCAGTACGTGGCAATCGGCTTATCCAGGTTCAGCAATCCGCGCTCGACCAGTCGGAGGGCGGCGATGGTCACAATGCCTTTCGTCGCTGACCAGACAATGCCGAGTGTGTGTTCGCCCCACGGCTTTGTCCGTTCCGCGTCCATGTGGCCGCCCCACAAGTCCACGACCTTCTCGCCCTCAACCGTGATGCATGCAGACGCGCCAACGTCCTCATACTCTGAGAAGCAGCGTGAAAACGCGTCCGCCACGGGCTCGAACTTCTCATCGAACGTACCGTTGATCTCGGCCATGCTAGCCACCTTCATTAAGAAAATCTGTGTGCGCTAACTGGCAGCTTGCCCGAAACCTGTTAGCCCCAGCCCAGCACAACTTCGCGGCCAGTGCGTGACGATTCCTCGGTCGCCTCTAGCACCTCAAGCACACGCAAGCCGTGCTCCTGAGGAATCGGCGTGTCCTCATCGCCACGCTCAATTGAAGCGATGAACTCCGCAATCTCCTCCTCGAACGGACTCGTGTCGTCCACCGGCTCCTCAACCCACGTGCCATCGTGCGTATCCGCAACCCAGATCGCTGTCTTCTGCGAAGGATGCTGACCGTACGCTATACGAAGCCGCGCCATCCCTTCGGTGAACGAGATATCAGTGCCGTATTCAGTCGAGCCCTTCTCCCACGCAATGCGGCTGATCGTTGCAACCGCACCAGACTTCCAGCGAATGAAGCACATCGCTGTGTCGTCGGCCTTGATCTTCGGGTGCTTGTCCTGGGGATGCGTAACCTGGCCGACCCGAGCGCTGACAGTATCGATATCGCTGCCGATCAGGTGAATCAAACGGTCTATCTCGTGCGTTCCGTCCATCTGTCCCATGCCGCCACCAAGCTCGCGGTCCAACATCCACGTTGGGCGGATGTACGGGTCGTACGGCTTATGCCAGTAGTCGTACGCCATGATCAGCTCGCCGAACCGCTTCGACTTCACGATCTGCTTCATCGCTTTCACGGGCCGCTGGTAGCGCTGCGTGTGTGCGGTCATGATCTTCACACCGTTCGCCTTCGCAGCAGCCAGCATCTCACGGCCTTCGGACGGCCAGACGGCCATCGGTTTCTCGACATAGATGTGCTTGCCGGCGTTTGCAGCGTCGATCGCCGCCTGCTTGTGAAGCCAATGCGGTAGCGTGATAACCGCAACCTGAACATCGTCTCGTTCGAGCGCCTCTTTGTAGTCCGAAACCCAGTCGAGGTCGTTGTAAGTGTCCTGCCACTTGGCCGCCGCCTCAGGATTCGCTTCTGCGACAACCTTGACCTCGGCACCGGGAGCCTTGCCTACCCATTCGATATATCGGCCTCCGATGCGGCCTGTTCCGAGGATTGCGACGCCGATGGTCATAGTTGTGCCTTTCGCTGGCTGGTCAGAAGGTTTTCGGGATCAGCAAGCCCGTGTCGGCGGGCCACTGGCAGAAATGCTGGCAGGATTGTATGCCGGTTTGCCACCGCGGCAAGCCGAGTGCGTGCGACCAGCCGCGTTTTCCGGTGAGTCACAAGTTGCTGATCAAATGAATAAGTGGCTATGCCACCCTTCGTTCTGAGCGGGCGCGAAGGACCTGGTGGGTGGGGAGACACAGCTTGAGCTGCTCAATACATGAGTAAAAAGCCATCGAAACTGTCATCCCGACCGCAGCGGAGGGATCTGACCGCAAGAGCACGGTCACCGAAAGATTCTGAATGACATCATTCCCTCGCCTTGCAGGGAGAGGGTGAAGGTGTGGGTCGTTCAGTCTTGTCAGGAAAGAGCGGGTCTCTTCGTCGGCAACCGACCCTCCCTCTAACTCCCTCCCGATTCGGGAGAGAGAACCGGCGGCTACAGCCCCAGCACCTTCTGAAGGTCTGCGAAGCGCGAAAGCGTATGCGCCGGCGGTCTCAAGACCGCAGGCCACTTTCGGCCATGACTCAGCCATGCGGTGTCCATGCCAGCCTTGCGAGCACCCTCGATGTCGGCCATCGGTGAATCACCAATGAACACGGTCTCTTCCGGCTTGCGTTTTAGCAGCCTCAGAGCCTCTTGAAAAATCGCCGGATCAGGCTTCCCCTTGCCAAACTCGCCCGATATCACAACACACCCGGTGATCTTCTCTAGCCCCAGTGCAACCAGCTTGTCTCGCTGAAACGGCGGGCCGTTCGTCACAACACCCCAATCAAGCCCAACACGCATGATCCGGGTAATCATCCGGCTCATCACTCGCTCCGGCCTGAACGCAGCCGGATAGTGGACAGCGTGCCACTTCACCAGTTCTTCCGCGCTCTCGCGCACAAACGGCCACACCTCGACCAATTTCTCAAATAGTTTCGGGGCGAAAACGTGGCCTCCGGCATCCCATTCGACGATCTGATCGACCGCGACCTGTCGTTCAACCTGTGCCATCAATCCCGGCTGAGAAAAATAGAACTCTTCAGCCCACCGCCTGACCGCGGACGGTCTGTCACCCAACGTGCCGTCCAGATCGAACAGCACGGTGGTGTAGGGATAGCGCTTGGTTTTAGGTGAGGTGCGTACTGGCATAGAGAACCGGTTCCAGACACTAGATTAGCCAGAATTGCCAGTCCGTTGCATCAGCCCGAACACACATTGCAGGTAGGACTTATAGCCCCAGATGCTCATTCAGGTCCGCAACACCGTCAATCGTCATACTCGGTCCGGTCATCTCATCCGGATAGCTACGACCCATATGAATCCATGCAGTCTGCATGCCAACTCCCTGTGCACCGATGATATCTGTGTGCGGATTGTCGCCAACAAAAAGAATGTGCCCTGCATCAGCATCGCTCATCTCAAGCAGTCGAA
>JAJCYX010000413.1 GCA_029262715.1 Chloroflexota bacterium | reverse complement strand
ACCGGCAGGTATGGCCGCACAAACCGCGTTGAGGCAGAGAAGATCGTAGATTTGGTTTTCGAGTGCTTCAGAAGTATTCCTAACAACGAATCCGTAGGAGTGGTCACCCTCAATCAAACACAGATGGACCTAGTGCAAGATCTGATCGACACTCGCAGAGCGCAAGAACCTGACACCGAGGAACGGTTCTCCGGGGAGTTGAAGGAGCCATTCTTTATCAAGAACTTGGAGAACGTTCAGGGAGACGAGAGAGATCACATAATCTTAGGAATCGGATATGGGCCGGTTGGCGATTCAGGAGCGGTGCCGCAACGCTTTGGGCCGCTGAATCGGCAGGGCGGTGAGCGCAGGCTAAATGTCGCGATATCAAGAGCTAGAAAATCGTTGACAGTCGTCCACTCGCTCAGGTCCTCGCAGATCACGTCTGAATCAGTGGGTGCTCGTCTTTTGAGACGGTATTTGGAATACGTGGCAGATCCGACCACGCTACTCAACCAAATGGTAGTAGACCCCGCGGCCGAGCCAGAATCACCGTTCGAAGATTCGGTGCGAAGTGCCCTTCAACAGCGCGGCTACAAAATCGCGTCACAAGTCGGCGCTCTCGGATACCGCATAGATCTGGGGATCTATGCCGAGGACGGTGAAACATTCGATCTGGGCATCGAGTGTGACGGCGCTACATATCATCGCGGACAGGCGGCGCGTGATCGAGACTGGCAACGACAGGCCGTGCTTGAGGATCTCGGTTGGACCATTCACCGCGTGTGGTCCACGGCTTGGATTAGGGACTCGGCGTCCGAACTTGACAAAATCGAAGATGCTTTGGCCGCAGCGAAAGCCCTCAATTACGCGAAAGTCATACCCACGCCGCAGCGGATTGACACATCTGAAACACTCTCGACGAATCCCGAAAACGACGGGGGGATGCAATCGGCAAACGACAACGAGAGTCCGTTCGAGTTTGTGGAGCGTGAAGACCCGAATCACCCTACAGAACCTGTTTCATTCGAGGGCTATCGCCCTATCAATGATCTCACGTCAGCATCAAAGTACAACGAGCTTCGCGAGGAGCCGTATCGCCGCATCTTGCCGTTGATAAAGAAGGTCGTTGAATTTGAGGGGCCCGTGCATATGGACCTCGTGATTGAGCGCATTCGAATTGCTTACGCGTTGGGGAGAGTCCGTGGCAGCACTCGGGATCAAATGGTCAATTACATACAAAGGGCGGGCCGTGACAACGAGGTTAAAATCCGCGGCAACTTCCTCTGGTCTACTGACGCTCAACTACAAAGGGCTCCACGTCGGAACAGTGACGCCAAGGAACGCTCAATTGGACAGATCCCACCAACTGAATTAGTGGAAGCGATCCGACGAATTTCCGAGACCATGTTTGGTGCGAAGGTGGACGACGTTGTCGTGGAGACTGCTAGGTTGTTGGGGTTTCGCAGAACAGGTCAGATTGTCAGGGGCCGGTTGAACGAAGCATATTCAGATTTCAAGGCGGACACGGACGATATGGGATGGGGTTGATGGTTCTTCTCGGTCACTCGCAACTCTAACGGGGAATATGCGTCATTTCATGCCCAAGACACTGACGATAAACGATGTTCTTGTGGACACAGTGTGCAACTTGATACGGAATGGCGAGACTCCCTCGCAGGCATTCAAAGCATGTGGTGTCTCCCCAAGCACGCGCACTCGCTGGATCAGGCGCGGCAGAGGCCTGGAAGAACCGCCATCGCCGGAATGTGAAGAGCTTGTGCGCCAAATCGATGAAGCGTGGCATGAAGGAATTCAGAACAACATCGCCAACTACCACACGTATCAGGTGCAGCTCGAACGAACGCATGAGCGTGATCGTCGCGAGAAAATGAGGCAGTTGGAGCTAGAGAACGTACGGCTGAGGGCGGACCTTGCGGCTCTTGAATCCTTCGAACTAACGGTTGAGCGACCGCCCTCGGTTAGTAGAAAGACCATCCGGGTGATCAGCCGACGCAGCAGTGGGCATTGGTAGCTGATTACTCGCCATCTAGCCCACGTGCCAACCAACACGCCGTCTGGCTCGTACAACACGGATAGATCCCATGGAAGTCGTAGGTAGCATCCCAACCACACACGGAGCTGAGGAGGCGCAGTTCGAGCGCGTGCTGGACATCCTTCGTAGTGCCGAAGAGCTATTCGGTTCGTGGTCGTATTTAATCTTCAACCACGGGTTCTCTCACGAACGCGGCGAAGTGATGGAGCGAGACCAAGATTGGAACGGGGAGATCGACATTCTGCTGATCTCGCCAAACAAGATCGTGATTTACGAACTGAAAGGTTTCACGGCCACAGTTGTTCAAGGATCGACAGATTCGAATCCATGGAGAATCAAGCGCCTCGCTTCGGGGATCGAGGAAACGGTTGGGTCGTATTTCATACAGGCGTCAAAACAACGGGCTTTCGTCGTCCAGGATTTCTTCCGAAGATTTGATCGGCGGCATCCGGAGTATGCGCACAATCACTGGATAGTTGACTCGCGTCTTGTTTTTAGGACTGGCAGTGATCTCTCTGGATTCGCATATAGTGTGCCAAGAACCGAAAGCCCTGAAACATTGCAAACAGACATATTGCCTCTGGTTGCCAACGATGACGACAGGCTCTTCGTCGCGGATGCCTTTTCAGGCGAAGAATATGGAACCGGCAAGCTCGGCCGGATCGGCATGACCGAGGCAGAAGAACAAAGGCTAAGAACTATCTACAAGAAGAATGGTATTACTCCTCGGACTGCCCGATGGTTCGGTGTGATCACGGAAGATCAGATCCCAAGTGATTTGCCAGACACAGGTTCGGACAGGTTTTTGCTGGACCAGAAGGCGGCGTCGGGGATTATCGATGACTTGTTGGCGGAGGCATGGACGTACGGTCAGGCCTGAGTCAAGATCAAATCTCCAACTGGGCATTCTGGGCAGAAATATCGCAATTGTTGATATATGAGCCCCGTCCGGCCTCACGCGTGCGTAGACAAAGACCATTCGGTCACTAGGAGTCACTACTTCTTCGTGCCCGTACATGCGTGATCTCAAGGCCGACTTCAGCAGCTACACGCCGGTACTCCGGGCCGTCATATGGCGAGTACCCATTGACGGCGCGCCAAACCGTCGCGCGGGTGCAGAAGACGGCGTCAGAATCCGCGATGGCCTCAGCTACCTTCCGATAACTCTTGCCGCCTCTCACCTGTATCAGAACTCGCCTAAACGTATCTGGATCGAAGGCGCGCGGTCGGCCAATTGGCGATTCGACCGGATCCGACAGAACGGCGTACGGCGAACAGTTTTGGTGGCTTGACGCGATTTTTTGCAGCCACCAAGTTAGTTCGGACTTGGGCAAACAGGATGAGCATGGCGCGGCCAATCTGTAAATCGCCTCCCACCGTTGACCTGGTTCCGGACTAGTGGCTCTGCCAACAAACCGGCAATCTGCGTGGTGATAGCGAAGGCGGGAGAAAATCACGGGTTGGTGGAGATCTACAACCATGCCCCCGCTCCTCGCCTCGCGTGCGTAAGACGGGGCCGTGATTTATTTACTGGACACGTCTGTCCTACGTTCATCTCAAAACATAGGACACCGTCTTCCTGCGTTTGGGGATTAGTCATAGGACACCGTTGTCCTACGATGGGGGTGAGCTTCGCGGGTATTGAGGCGATAGCGGACGGGCGTTCGTGGGGCGGGGCGATTTAGTTCTGTGATGCAGCCGCACTTGCGCAATTCTTGTTTGTAGCGCCTGACCTGGCGACTGCCCTTCGGTTTTAATTCAATTGCCCATTCCAAATCGATGGCAAGCCGAACGTCAGTACACCATGTTTCAAGTCCGTTACGTGAGTATCTAGACAGCGCCACAAGCAAGCGCTTTGCTTTGTCGGTCAGCCCTTGCGCCGTTTGACAGTGCTCGACGGCGTCCAGTACCGCCTTCTCTGGACCGTCACGCTTCTCTCTGAGGGCGACCGCTGTGTCCGTTGGTATCTCCCGTGCTCGGTCAAATGCCTCATCGATCTCGTTCAGCAGAGCTGCGTCCGATGGTCGGTGTTCACTTCGCAGCGCCGTAAAGGCGATGGAAGCATCCAGAACTTCCTGACGCATGAACCTACGCGCTGCTAACTGCCCCTGCAAAAGGAACCGGAATGTTGAAGGACTGTCGTCTTTTTGGCCGATGAGTGGGATTTCCGCCCGCCAGAGTTGCTCGAGCCGCGGATGCCGGCAAATCGCAGCGAGGACATCACTTGGGCAATGAACCGACCAATCGATAACTAAATCGGTGTTTGGCGTGTCAGTGCGTTCATCACGTGACAACCTTCCAATGAGCCAATCCGGTGCATCCATGATTTGCACGCCATCGAATGGATCGGATCCACTGAGCCATACATACCTAGTACCGGACATGTGCATCGACGGCGGCGCAACAACATAACCACCGATTTTCAACTCCACACCAGGTCCCAAGACTGTGTCCTTGATCACGATGTTGGCCGGACGACGGTAGAAGTAATGGTGACCGCCGCCACCAGTGCTCGACGTAACCGTGTCAGGCAATTGGAAGCCATCAAACTTCAGAGATGCGAGTGTTTCGTCTCCACCATTGCGCGGGTCTTCATCGACGACGATCAACCTGGATGGTCCGCACGCGATGCCGATGTTTGCATCAGGTTCGCGCTGCCACCAATCGATGACGATCTGCGGATCGGCGCTTGCATTCTGATGACCGTGCGGTGCCAGCAATCCCATCGGATGCTTACCCGGTTTACACCCGTCAACTCTCCCTTTGCATGAACACCGCCCATTGCGAATTGTGTGCAGCGGAAGGATATGAAAACCGAGGTTCAGCAGTGCAAGTGCCGCACCGCCCATCGATGGGTGTGCGCTATCGAGATTCTGCAATCCGAGTCTCTACTCGCAGCCGTTCGACGTATTGCAAGACAGACGCGGTCAAAATCAACCTCCGTCCGCCGTCAACAACGGTCTCAAAGTCCCCTGATCTAATCCGGTCATAGACCCAGCCGCGACCTCGGCGACCCATGAACTCACGGGTTCGGTCAACTGACATCAGTGCTGGCAATTCGGTATTCGGCATTTCGGCTCTGCTCCGCTATCTGTATGGACAAGTGACGACGATACGTCTATTGTGTTCCGTGTACCGTTTAGGTGCACGACTCGCACTGTATATGAGATCGTTTCACTTACACATTGCACGAATCTCTCGCACAACTCGCACAACTTCCGTTGCCCTCAGGACGTCGGGAACGATCCGACCGACTCAGACAAGAATCGCTGGTCCTCAAAGACAGCGAAGGATGGGGTGCCGTTCGAATCCACCGGGAACTTGAGCGTCGGTATGGGGCGGGTGTGGTCAGCCAGCGCGCCGTCTCGAAATGGATTGCGGCCAGCGGAACAAAAACACAACGTGATGAACTGCTTCCCTGGAGGAAATGGCAGCCAGAACTTTGGCAACAGGACGCTGGCTACTTACTCAGGCTTGACCTAGTCAGTCACGGATTGTTAGGCAGGGGTCTATACGAGGAGGAAGCACGTTGGGCAACCCGGCTCGAACTTGCTCTCCAAAGCGTGAGCGTTTTCGCTCAATGGGCGGTTGTCGAGGAATACGCCAGGCGCCACATTAATTCTGAAACGCCCACTACCGATGATCTGGATTTGATGCTCGCAACTCGACCGTGGAGAGATGAAGGTCTCTTAGAAAGAACCGCTCGTCAGGCTGGGGTTGGCTCGACCCCGACTATAAGGACTCTTGTTCTGCCACATACCATGGCATGGCCTTTGCTCAAACATATTTCGCTCTTCAAACCTGACATTCTTACGGCTCTAGCGCCGCGGGTCGCGAAGCGACTGTTTGAACACATCGACCGAGCGTTTGTAGTTCTCAGGGTGGTGCTACACATCTCGCATGAACTTCAACAGCCGGTCATTATTCAGCCCCGATCCAATACAACGGAACATTATCCGCCGTCAGACGAAATCGGTATTGGCACCAAATGTTCGGATGATGCTGATCCCAATGAAACCCAGTTCGAAAAATCACTCAGTGAAGAGGCGTTGCTGTTACAAGACTTGTTCCAAGCACTTGACCGAGATAGGAGGCAATCAATTGACGAATAGACGGAGAGGCCAAAACGAGGGATCTGTGTTCAGACGCGCCGATGGCAGATGGTGCGGTCAGTTGAGTCTGCAGAATGGGAAGCGTAGCTATGTGTACGCTCCGACCGCGGCAGAAGCCCGTTCCAAGCTTCAAGACGCCCAGAGACGGATCGCGGAAGGCAGACCGGTAAAAGATGACTCCCGCACGTTCCGCCAAGTCTGTCACGCCTGGCTGGACGCCAAACGTGGCACAGTCAGGCCAAAGACTTTCACGTCATATCGCGACCTGCTCGCAAAGCACGCCATTCCGGTAATTGGCGGTTACAGTCTGAGCAAGGTGCGAGTCACGGACCTAGAGCAACTCTACCGACAGACCACTGTTTCACCGAAGACCGTTCGCAACCTGCATTTCGTAGTGAAGGCCGTATTTGACTGGGCAGTCCGTCGGGATTGGCTTGTGAGAAACCCGGCAAGTTTGATCGGTTCAGGCGGACTCCCGCGGATACAGCGCAGAGAGGTGTCAGTTCTCAGCCCAATTGAAGCGAAGTCGCTAATTGAGGCAGCGCGGGGAACCAAGTCTGAGGCGCTAATTACGTTCGCCCTAATGACGGGTGCCAGAGTGGGTGAGATTACCGGCCTGACATGGGATCGAATTGATCTCGACGCCGGGCGCATTAGCATCTCTCGCTCACTGCAATTCCTTGATGGTCAGCCAATACTGAGCGAGCCCAAGACACGAGCAGCAGTGAGGGACATTACCGTGGCATCGCCTGTCGTCACAGCACTGCGAGCGCATCGTCTCACGCAGAATCAGTCAGCAATGGCGCTGGGCAAGGCATGGGCCAATTCACTTGACCTGGTGTTCACTACTGAGATCGGTCATCCATTGAACCGGCACGCGGTGTTGCGGCAATACTTCCGACCGATGCTGAAGCGCGCAGGCCTGAACGAGTCGCTGAGGTTCCACGATCTGAGGCATGGTGCCGCGTCTCTACTGCTGTCTCAGGGAGTGCCAATTCCGGTAGTTTCGAAAATGCTCGGCCATGCGAACCCCGCGATCACAATGTCGATCTATTCTCACGCACTGCCGGACTCGGAGCGTCTCGCAGCGAAAGCAATGGAGTCTGTATTCGCAGGGGAATGACGGCTAGTCAACCAAATCCGTCGCGGCAGACTGCGCTATCATGCCGCCACTATGCCTAGCGAGCGCATACAGCGGCGTATAGAGAGTCTGCTTGACGAGGCAGACGAAGCTGTCGGGCGCAAAGATTGGGAGGCTGTTAAGGCAGCCTGTGACGCGGTACTGCGCCTTGATCCAAAGAACGAAGACGCCCGTGTATTCCTTGACGCGACACACCGCGATACAGGAGTGCTCTCGGACTCAACCCTTGTGACTGCTCCAGTACCGGTTGATCTTGCACCCGTTCCCGACTCCGACACCCCCACCTCCTTCGCCTCAGGCCGTTACACCGTTTCTAAGTTCCTCGGTGAAGGCGGCAAGAAAAAGGTCTACCTCGCTCACGACAACACACTCGACCGTGATGTTGCCTTCGCACTGATCAAGACAGAGGGACTAGACGAGACCTCAAGGGAACGGGTCAAGCGGGAAGCACAGGCCATGGGACGCATGGGAACACACCCCTGCATCATGCCGATCTACGACCTCGGTGAAGAGGTGGTGGGAACCTCAACACAGCCCTATATGGTCCAACCACTCATGGGCGGTGGTGATGTTGAAGGACTGATCGAAGACGCAGACGGACCGCTTGCTTTAGAAGATGCAATCAGGATTGCTCAGCAGACCGCGCAGGGGCTGGTCTTCGCTCACAGCAAGGGAATCGTCCACCGAGACCTGAAACCAGGCAACATCTGGCTTGATGAAGACGGTGCAGCAAAGATCGGTGACTTCGGTCTAGCTGTTGCAACAGATCGTTCACGCCTTACCGTAGAGAAAGTGATGGTAGGAACTGTTAGCTACATGCCCCCTGAACAGGCCACCGGCGGTGAGGTGACTCCGAAAGCAGACTTCTACTCACTGGGAGCGATGCTTTATGAGATGTGCACAGGCCGCGTCCCTTTCATGGCTGATGACGACATCGGTGTCATCTCGCAGCACATCAACACTCCTCCTGTTGCGCCAAGCTGGCACAACACCCAGATACCCAAGACACTCGACTCCCTGATCCTGCGGCTCCTTGCCAAGGACCCGTCAGAGAGACCGGCTGATGCTGATGAGGTACTTGCAGCCCTCAAGTCAGTAGACCTCACTGCTGTCGAAGAACGTGAAGACGGAGCTGGCTCCCTCGACTCGATGGCCAGTGGAGTGTTCGTTGGACGTCACAGGGAGATGGACCAGCTCAAAGCCACGTTCGAGGAGGTTCTTTCTGGGAAGGGCAGGATGGTGACCATTGTGGGCGAGCCTGGCATCGGCAAGACCCGCACCGCCCAGGAGCTCGCCACATGTGCGTCTATGCGCGGGGCCGAGGTGCTGTGGGGCAGGAGCTACGAGTCTGGCGGCGCTCCACCGTACTGGCCGTGGGTGCAGGCGATACGAAGCCACGTGGCAGCAACAGACGAAACCGCATTGCGCGCCCAGCTTGGCTCGACAGCGCCTGTGATCGCCGAATTGGTATCTGATCTAAAGGCGAAACTCACGGACATACCTGCGCCTACTCCTATAGAAGACCCTGAGTCTGCGCGGTTCAGGTTGTTCGACTCGATATCCATTTTTTTCAAGAACACGGCGGCGGCAACACCACTGGTCCTCATGCTCGAAGACCTGCACTGGTCAGACAAGCCGTCTCTCATGCTGCTGGAGTTCTTCGCCCGGGAGCTTGCCAACTCCCGGATCCTGATCATTGGCAACTACCGAGACATGGAGTTGAACAGGAGGCACCCGCTGTCCGTGACACTCGGTGACCTGAGCAGAGAAAGGCTCTTCGAGAGGGTGGTCCTTCGCGGGCTGCAAAAGCACGATGTGCAGCGCTTCATAGAGATCGCCGCCGGGATAAGTCCTCCCACTGCACTGGTCGATACCGTCTACAGGCAGACCGAGGGCAACCCACTCTTCGTCACGGAGACGGTAAGGCTTCTAATCCAGGAAGGCGACATCACCTCAGGCCAGTCATCTAAAGCCGGGACCACATCGTGGGAGATACGGATACCGGAGGGTGTACGTGAGGTCATCGGGCGCAGGCTCGACCGGCTGTCAGAACGCTGCAATGAGGTGCTGACGATCGCCGCTGTGGTCGGCAGGCAGTTCCGGTTCGATGTGCTGAAGATGCTGGCTGAGGACACGACAGACGGCCAGCTTCTCGATGCGATGGATGAGGCGCTCTCTGCCCGCATCATC
>JAJCYX010000412.1 GCA_029262715.1 Chloroflexota bacterium | reverse complement strand
CCCGACGACCAAGATCAGCGCCTCCGGCGCCTATCTGACCGTCTATCGTCACGAGCGTCATAGATTGCTCCCCAGTTGAAGTCTGATTAGCCAGACCTTACTTAGCAGGCGATCTTACACTGTTCGAGGGCGCTAGCGAAGCCCTGTATAGTCGCCAGAGGCTCAGAACGTTCTCTGTTAGGGGATGAGCGGCTGAGTCGAAAAGCCATCTGGTGACCGATGCCTGGATAATTCCGAAGAACATGGTTGCTGCGGCTGAAGGGTTGATAGACGGCTCAACTTCGCCGGATTCAATGCCTTCTTGGATGAGCTTCTCAACTGCCGCTAGATAATCTTCAACCAGTTTTTCTCCGGCTGCCCGGGCGGTCGTTTCCTGGAACTGCGCTGCCTCTGCGATCACGACAAATGAGATGCCGCGGCGGGATTCGATGAATGACAGGTGGTGTTCCAGGACGTGCTCCAACTTGTCCAGGGCACTGGAGTATGGTGCTGTACGTTCTTCTATAGTGCCGAGCACAGACTGGCGCACGTCTTCGAGCAGCATCACAAGAACCTGCTCTTTGCTTTCGACGTGACGGTATATTGCTGCCTCTGTGACTCCGACCTTTCGGGCTATCGCTCGAACGGTCAGCGCGGTTACACCTCCGGCAGCGATCAGTTCTCTCGCTGCAGTGAGTATCTGGTTAAGGCGTGTTTCGTGACTTAGGTGAGTGCTTGATGCCATTGTGGGTCCATACCGGCCCAAACAGGCTGGTAGATCGGTCGAAAGCTGAACAAGTAGGCCATATGTTAGTTATACGTGAATTTTGGCGCAATCAGACGTTGTCACTCCAGTACAAGGCTGTACGTGCTCTGGTTTGTACTCAGTTTGATTAGCGGTGTGTAGCATGCGCTGCTGCCATTCAGCGATGTCTCATTGAGATGGTCATACTAAATGTCACAGGGAAATCGCAGCGGATTCTATCTGCCGCTTCAACTGACGGTCTATGAAGGTATATGAGCACAGGCCCGACACCGACTGAGGATAGTTCGAAGTCCACGGTGACCCGAAGGACGAAGACGATGCCGCGGCGAACCAAGCTAGGCGCGGCGCGTCATCATCGTCTTTTTCGGTGGATTGACCCGCGTTTCACTCATCGCTGGCGTGCTTATGTCGGGCAATCCATTCTTGCAGCTCTGCTGCTCTGGGTAGTGTTGCTAGCACAGACTGTTCTGTCCAACGGTGCCATCGTGGCGGCCATCGCATCGTCTGTTGCGATCGTGTTTTTCGTTCCGCACTCAGTGGCATCATCACCTGTACGGATTGTCGGTGGTCATATCTCTGCCGTTTTGGCTGCCTATTTGGTGGTCGCAGTCGCTCTACTCTTTCCTGAGTCGATTTCTGATGCCACCTGGTTCAACGACCTTCTGGGCGCGATTGCAGTTGGTCTGGTTGTGTTGATCATGAGCGTGACTAACACCGAACATGCACCCGCGGCCGGAACGGCCCTGGGGCTGGGGATTGACGGCGCTCCTGGTGAAGCGGTGCTGTTCATCATCACGGCAGCAGTTCTTGTTGCAGCGGCGCGTATTGTGCTTGGGCCGCGTCTACAAAACCTGCTGTAATCCAAGTTACCCACAAAAGAGAAGGCCCCGGTTTTCCGGAGCCTTCTCTTTGTTCTATCTGAACCAGCTATTTAGTTTGAATCTGCGGGTCGATCTCCGAACGGGTCCTGAAGGAACTTAAACAGGTCGCTATCGGCATCCAACAACACTGTTGTTTGCGAGTCAAGTGAGTTCCTGTAGGTCTCAAGAGTCCTCTGGAAGTCGTAGAACTCCGGGTCCTGTTCGAGTGCCTCAGCGAGAATGGTGATCGATTGGCCTTCACCTTCACCACGGAGAAGCGCTGAGCGACCTCGTGCGGTCTCTAGCGTGATCTCAACCTGCCTGTCCACGTCTGCCCTGATCTCCGCGTCTCTCTGAGTTCCCTCAGCACGGAGACCGCTGGCGATCCGCTCACGTTCGGCCTGCATACGGCTGAACACGCTGGTTGCGATGTCCACCGGGAAGTCTGCTCCCTTGATCCGAACGTCAACTATCTCCACTCCAAAGGCTCGTGCTAGTGGCTGGAAGTAGCTGACCTTAAAGTTTTCGAGCTCAGGTGGGCTTGGGTTACCGATCAACGCATTAAGCTCTGCCTGTGTCGGTGGCCTTCCGCGGGTCGGATTTTCTGAATTCTGCACCCGTGGATCGATCTGGATAGCCACGTCAGGGTTAAGAAGGCCGTTCGGGAATGCCAGAGCGGCAGCCCTGCTAATCTCGGCACGGTTACTTGCAAAAGTGACTCGTCTCATCACCTCTTCACGCGTTTCGGAGATGATGTCCGACTGCAAGTCGAGAGCCACCTCACTACGAAGCTGGGAGTTGACGATTGCCGAAACTCGGCTAGCCGCTTCTCGTTCGCTGCTCAAACTTCGGAAGAAGAGTAGCGGCTCGACGATGCGATACCTGGCATACGAATCAATCACCAGGTTCCGCTTGTCTGATGTCAGCAGTGAGGCTGGCGGAGCGTCTGCTCGTAGCAGCCTCTTGTCGAACTTCGTTACAGAGTCGACGAACGGCACCTTCACCCTCAGGCCCGGCTCGTTGTGTGCTCTTCTGAACTCACCAAACCGAGTAACGATGGCGAGTTGAGTCTCGTCAACGGTGAAGAATGTTTGAGGTATGACGATCAGCGCGATTATGGCGACGATCACTGTTGGAATGAATACTTTTGCCATGACTACGAGCCCCCTCCTGCCGCCGCCGCAGCCGCTGCCGCCGCCGGTAAGGACGGGCTAGAACCGTCAAGTGGTAGGAACGGCAGTACGTCGCTGCCGTTCGAAAGGATGAACTTGTCTATACCAGGCAAGATCTCCTCCATCGCTTCCAGGAAGAGCCTGCGGCGAGTCACTTCAGGAGAGTCCCGATAACCTTCCAGAATGGCGAGAAAACCGTCTGCTTCACCCTGTGCCTTGGCGATACGACCGTCTCGGAAGGCCTGCGCCGCTTCAACGATCTGTGCCGCCTGACCTTCGGCCTGCGGGATGCGGGAAGCTTCATAAGCCTGGGCGAGGTTAATAGTCGTCTCCCGATCTTCACGAGCACGGACAACGTCTTCAAACGCTGCCTGCACCTGCTGAGGCGGGTTGACGTTCTGCAGTAGGACGTTCTGGATCTCGATGCCGGTGCTGTAGAAATCGGTCAGCTCCGTCATCTTGAGAAGCACATCGGTCTGCACCTGCTCCTTTTCGGTCGTCAGGACATCGTCGATGTTCCTAGCACCTACGACCTGCCTGACAGCCGTCTCTGCAATGTCTCTCAGGGTCGAGCCGTCTGGCTGACCTGACGAAATATTGCGATCCGGGTCGCCGGGGTCGTCCACTGAAAAGAGGAAGTCTCGAAGGCTGCTGATCCGGTACTGCACAACAACCTGTACATCGACGATGTTTTCGTCACCGGTGATCATCAGCGCCTCGTCGGCCACCGATCTTGGAGTGCTGTTGCCATCGTCACCGCTACGAAACCCCAGCTCAAGCTGGCGAGTAGTGGTGACAGAGATAACGTTCCTTGTGCCGATAGGGGCAGGGAAGTGCCAGTGAAGGCCTTCATTTTCGAAGCGCTGGAACTCACCAAAAGTTCTCAGCGCAGCCTGCTGGTCCGGGCCGACGGTGTAAAAACCGGTGCCAAGCCAGATAAACAGCGAGAGAATTAATATTCCTCCCACTATTAGTAGCGCTCCACCGCCTCCGAGGCCTGGAGCATTGAATGATGTTCGGAGTCGGTTGATGATCTCTTCGAACTGTACGTTAGGCTCCTCGTTTTGAGGTGGCCTGTACATCTTTAGATCTTCAACCGTACCGCCATCTTCGTTAGCGGTTGCCATTTGTCCTCCAACTTTTACCGTGATCAATCATTTTGGATTGGAGTTTTCTTTCCGATTATTCTGGTCGCCCTAAAGGACCGCCGTCGCTGGACATGCTTCGGCGTTCCCAAAGAGGTTGGATTCGAGGCCGATAAGTATAGCCGACCGTGTGGCCGGTCTTGCCGCTTGCAAGAACTATCTGCCTGTAGTTATTCCGCGCTCATCAAGTAGAGCCTCGAACTCAGAATACGATGAAACACCTCTGAGGGCTTTAAGAAGACCAGCCGCATCTTCCTCTTGCTGTCGAAGTTCCCACATCTGGCGGGCCGTTGGACTGACCGATGATGGGCTGTCTCCGTAGCTCCCGTTAAACGCAAAAAACGCCTGGTTGATCTTCCTAATGAAAAATCCATTTTCCTGTAGT
>JAJCYX010000411.1 GCA_029262715.1 Chloroflexota bacterium | reverse complement strand
ACTGCTGATGGGCTTACACCGTTGCTTGTCAGGCAGATAAGGAGTTCAGATGAAACGACGGGTGCGCCAGTCGAACCGCCAGCAGTGTCACCACTTGCTGAGTCGATCAAATCCTGCAGGTCCAGCCCGCACTCGCCCATTGCGCTCAGCACTGATGCAGCGCTGGATACACCCGGTAGGGCGTTAGGGTTGTCAGCGGTCGCTAGGAAGCTGTTAAGCGTCTCAGGATCGAGGTGCTCGAACAGGCATGAGAACTGGTCAGAAGTGATGCCGGCAGAGGCGAAACTGTCATCATCCACAACGCCGCAGTCTATTAAGAGTGGCATGAATTCACCGACGGCCACCGTGTCCACCGCGCCATCAGAACCGAATATATTGCCGAACGCTTCAAGACCGTCAGATCCAGCGCCATCTACCGCACATTCAAGAGCGTCGATGCCACCGAGATCAGTTATCCCAATGATTTCCTGATCGCTCGACTCAAGAGCTTTCCGCTCTTCGGGCGAGAGGCAGAACAGTGCCTGCATCGTGCTCACAATGGTCTCCTGCTCGACCGATTGGCCTGAGAAAAGCGTTGCGAAATCGATACCGTCTGTGTGGTCGGTGATGCAGGATGACGATGAGTCGCTCAGGCCGCCGGTTTCGATCTCAAGCTGACCCAGGACGACCTTTTGAACCGTGTCGCTGCTGATACAGGCTGCGAGCACTTTGAGCTGGACATCGCTTATTTCGTCAGTTGCCGAATCTGAAAATGAGATTAAATCGGTCAGTGAATCTATGCCACCAACTGCACTAGAGGCGCAGTCGACTTCCGCGTTTGGCAGAGCGGCCAGGAATCCCGCGGCGTCTTCACGCGGGTCTATGGTGATCGCTGTGACCGGCTCAGGAGTTGCTGTGGCCGTTGGGGCGGGAGTCGCAGTAGGAGTTGCTGCAGCCGATGCACACGCTGCTAGCACGGTTATTGAGAAGAGTGCGAGAAACGCAACTAGCAGCCGGTTCTTTTTAAGTGCCATAGCGAGAGTCAATTCCAGGGCGCGAGCCCGGTTCTGCCCGATTCTTGAGACGGAAAGTCCCGAATCAATGAGAAGTATCTTGTAAATAAGATACGCTCAGCCGCGTTACCGGAGCATAGGTATTTCGGCACAGACGAAGTGAAGTAACTCTGAGTGATGCGCTGGCAGTTGGCCCTAAGTGTCGAGCCCCAGTAGATGCCGTCTAAGCAGGCTCAGGGCGTGTAGGGCTGCTCGTTGGCGGTCAGGGCGACCGCTACCTGCGCTTCGTACATGGCGGACCGTCTCGCCATCAGTAGTGACGAGGGCAACGTAGGTTTCTCCGCGACCCAGGTTTTCGGAACGCTGATCACCTTCTGTGACGGCATGCACCGCCATTCCGATGTCCGTCCCCGCAAGCCTCCTGATAGCCCTTGCGAGCGCCAGGGCACGAGACTCGCCATCTTCGAAGGGAGGCTTCTCGCCACCGGACTCAGCCAATCGATCTAGCGCTGTGTTCGAGTTGAGGATTACGCCCTCTGCGAACAGCGCTCCTGCGGCCTCTTGAACCGCGTCAGCAACAGCGCCACCGCTCAGGTCTTCGCATGTTGCGATTGAACTCGATCTCTTTTTGAGTAGTCCGCCCGTCACACTGGCCATCGTCTCGTCATCTGTTGCGAACACGTGATCGCCGAGAAGGGAGCGGACCTCGAGTTCCACAGGATCTATCAGGCCGGAAGCCATCTCCTTTGAGTCGGAACGAGCTGCGATTCGTACATCCACCTGTCCGGGATGGGCCAGTACACCGACAGTCGGGTTCTCAGAACCTGCGATTAGCTTGCCGATTCGGTCATCCACGGCGCTCTCGCCAATATCGGCAACCTTCAGAACCCGGTAGTGAATCGTCTGTGAAAGGCCAAACTTCTGCCGCAGGTAGGGCAGAACCTCATTGTCGAACAGCCACTTCATCTCGAACGGAACACCGGGAAGACTGATGACAACCCCTCGAGGGTCCTCAACCATGAACGCAGGAGCGGTGCCGTTCGGGTTCTTCACCACGATTGCGCCATCTGGAATCATCGCCTGCCGCTCGTTGTTCTTCGTCAGGATGAAGCCGCGCTTCTGAAATCGTTCGCGTAGCTCCTGCAACGAAGGATCGTGAACGACGACCGTTCGCCCGGTCACCTTTGCCACAGCTTCACGAGTCAGATCGTCCTGGGTCGGGCCAATTCCGCCGCCGGTTATCACAACATCTGCACGGTCGAGCGCCGAGCCCAGAATGGCCGTCATACGGTCGAAATTGTCTCCAACCGTCGTCTTATAGAAGAGATTGACACCGTTCTCCGCTAGCCGTTGCGCCATCCACGATGCGTTTGTGTCGACGATCTGCCCGAGTAGAAGCTCGGACCCGATTGAGATCAGTTCTGCGTTCATTGCGTTCCTGTGAATGGGTTGTGCTTGGCGGCTGCCGGTGTTTCGGAGGGCGAAAGTGTTCTGACACCGCAGAAGGTAAGTGCGGCATTGCTGGCGGTCAAGAACGCAACTCAGAAATTCGTTCGAAAAAGGGGTTGACATGTTAGAACAAATGTTCAATAGTAGAACGCCCGTTCTAAATAATGAAATGTGTGTTGCAGGTTTGACGAAGTGGTGCGGCTGTAGTGGCGGGGCGATAAGGAGATGACCTGATGGTGATGACTCTGGAACGACCGGAAACCGAAGTTCGTGTAGCTGAGGAACTGGCAGATTCTGTTGAAGCGGGTATGGCGATCACGGCGGCACTGATGAGCCGCAGACCTGCCACTTTCACTATTGAGGCCGATTCTGTCTCTGCAGTGACCGGGTTCGCGTCGCCATTAAGGCTCTTCCTGCTCATGTCTGGAAAAGGCTCTGGCGGTGTGTCGGCAACGGTCGCCCCTCACTTTTCGGAAGAGACCTATCCGGCGTTGCTGGACCTGGTTGGAAGGCTGGACGGTTCCGGCGCTTCAGAGCTCTGGAGACCGGATGGAGCAAGAACCGTTGCGCTTGGCGACGCGAAGCAGATGTTCGTTAGTGCAGATATGCCGGTGATCGAACGGTCGATGCGACCTGATCGATTACTCGAGGTGGTTTCTGCGCACAGGATTCAGGCGAGTTGGTATCGAGCGCGGGTGGCCCCGAGGCTTTCACAGGACCCACCGGTGCGAGTTTTCTACGGGCGAAGAGGTGTTGATGGCTCGGCGTTTGATGAGGCCGACGCTGAGGCGATGGCTGAAGAGGCGATGACTGGAGACCGCAGGCGTTTTTCGCTTGTGCAGGCAGGCGAATAGTTATCGAGTGGGACGGTTTGCAGGCCGTCCGAGTATTGGAGTATTGCAATGACGATGACATTTCAGCCGGTTCGATCTGACACTCTCCCGGAGAACACGCGTTACGCGGATGACGGTTGCGAGGCCTCTACCTCCTGCCTGACCTGTCCTCTCGCGATTTGCAAATATGACGATCCTGGCTGGACGAAGCGGCAGGACCGTGGCCAGCGAGATGATGAGATATTCCGCTTGAGAAAAGCCGGAATATCTGTGCCTGAGCTAGCTCGCCAGTTCAAAGTGAGCACGCGAACTGTGCACCGGATTGTTCAGCGTGGTGGTTCGTCGCCAAGGGCCGTGGTGGAGTATGACAACGGTCCTACCCTGTCTCTCAAGGAATTGGCCGGTCGGCATATCATTCGTCAACGGTTGTCCCTGCCGTCTCTCTCACTCGGCTTGCAGAAGTCTGCCTGACCGTCTCGTTTCGCTAGAGTTGATCCCTGGCTTCCAGTGTTCTTTGGAAGCGTCTTTGGTCTGAGCATGTCTCAAGAAGATGCGTCTCTCTGACCTGAGGCTGCGTATGATTCGTGGCGGTAGCGTTTGGCGTTAGGAATTCTCGCTACTGTTAGCCAGGTCACCGGCGTAGTCATGACGCAGCATTGAGAGCAGATCAGAATGGCATCGAGTGAACCGATTCGTCCCAAACTCAGAGGTGTAGAGGCCCAGCGCGTCGAAAAAGACGGCGGAAGCTTCTTTCTCATTAAGGATCCTCGCCGACTTGCGAAGCAGGCACTCATGGTGCGGCAAGAACTAGGTCCGTTCCTGGCGCTCGCAGACGGTTCAATGACTGTCGACGAGATCATAGCTGCGACTCGAAGCAAAATGCAGGTAGACGCGGATGATGAAGCGGTACGAGACCTGTTTAGGCAGCTGGACAATCTATTCCTGTTAGAAGGTCCACGATACGCAGCCGAAGCTGCTCGACTACTTGATGAGTACCGCTCTGCTGACTATCGGACACCTTCGCTCGAAGGACAAGCCTACCCGGACGACCCCGATGAAGTGCTCGATCTGATCGAAGGTTTTGCACCAGATATTTCAGACAGCCAGGAACCTTCAGGGCGCGAGCTGAAGGCGATTGTCACTCCGCACATTGACTACCAGCGTGGTGGCGATTCCTATGCTGAACTATGGCGTCGTGCCGCGCCTGATCTACAGGAAATTGAGCTTGCGGTTGTGTTCGGAACCGATCACCAGGGCGCCGGTCCGCGCCTGACCCTGACCCGACAGAGTTACGCAACTCCATGGAACATCTTCCCAACGGACAAAGACCTGGTTGGCAAGTTGGCGCGTGTGCTCAGCACTGATAAACAGGTGGCAGATCATCCGTTTGCGGATGAGTTCAACCACATTAGCGAACACTCGATCGAGCTGGCTTCGATCTGGCTCAACTGGGCTGTCGGAGACAACGCTGTCCAGATGGTGCCGATACTTTGTGGATCTATGGGTGACTATGTGCAGGAAGATGGCACGCTGCGCGACGTTTCGCCGGGTGACCATCCGCAGATCGCAGACGCAATCGGCATGTTGCAGCAGGTCGGCCTGCATCGGAAGACCGTGTACATAGCGGCCGGTGACCTGTCCCATGTCGGTCCGGCATTTGGCGATGAAGAAGAGACTGATGACCTGATCCGTAAAGAAATAGAGGAGCACGACACGGAGTTAATGTCGGCGGTCATCAAAGGTGAGCACGAGACGTTTCTCGATATTCTGCGCAGAGAGCAGGACTACAGCCGGGTCTGCGGCCTGGCGCCAATGTACATGTCGCTATGGGCCGCGGGCGCGACAGACGGGCAGTGGATGGGTTATCAGCAG